>NZ_JBFRDW010000032.1:0-18438 GCF_052113985.1 Pseudoduganella sp. RAF53_2
TTCGGATAGTGCGAAGTGCGCACGGCGTTGATATTCGCCTGCTTCATCAACTCGATATCCTTGCGCATCAGGTCCATCGACATCACACGGTAGGTATTCGGATCATGCTCATGGCGGTTCATGCCCTTGATCATGATGCGCTTGCCATTCACGCGTACCTCGCCATCGGCAATTTCCACTGTGCGGAAGCCGATGCGTTTCGACGTGGCCGACACCAGCTTGCCCTGCGCATCGTGGTACTCCAGCACCAGACGGTAGAGATTCGGTGTTTCAGCGCTCCACGGTTTCACATTGGCGATGCGGCCTTGCAGCGTGGTGCTGGCCGAAATCGGCGCACGGCTGGTCAGCACGGCACGGTCGCCGTCATACACGGTCGCCACGACTTCGCCAGCCGCCGGCTGTCCCGCAAAGTCGGCGCGCAGTGACAGTTCGCCGTCGCGGTAGCCGTTCTTGTCCAGCAGTGCGTTGACCGTGAAGTCGCGCAAGCGCGCTTTCGGTTCGGCATACACATACACGCTACGTTCGATGCCCGAAACGCGCCAGAAGTCCTGATCCTCAAGATAAGAGCCGTCCGCCCAGCGATACAACTCGATAGCGATGGTATTGCGGCCAGTCCGCACGAAGCGCGTGAGATTGAACTCGGACGGCAGCTTGGAGTCTTCCGAATAGCCCACCTTCTCGCCATTCACCCAGATGTAGTAAGCCGCGCCAGCCGCGCCAATGTGCAGGAAGATATCGCGGCCGTCCCAGTTGGCCGGCACATCGAAGTCGCGGCGATAGGACCCGACTTYGTTCGAGTCGTGAGGAATGAAAGGCTCGTTGGCCGGGAATGGATATTTGATGTTGGTGAAAACGGGCTTGCCGAAGCCCTGCGACTGCATCATGCCCGGCACCTGGATCGTCTTCCAGCCGCTGACGTCAAACGAAGGCTTGTAGAAATCAGTTGGACGCTTGTCCACGCCCCATGTGTAGGCGAAAGACCATGTGCCATCCAGCGAAAGATAATTCTGCGACGTGGCCATATCGCCCGCAACGGCCTTTTCCACGCTCTCGAAATTGAAGAAGGTGGCCTTCATCGGTTCGCGGTTGACCGCGACAACCTCTGGCTGTTCCCATTCCGGCGCTGCGGCATGCGCAGCGCAGCAAAGCGCAGCTGCCAACGCGAGCGGCGCAAGTTCAAAACGAATTTTCACTGAAAGCTCTCCTCACTGTTGTTATTAGAGCTATGCTAGGTGAACTCTCAACAGGAAGTTATCAAAAAAACTGCCGAACCCATATCGATTCGATATAGGTCCGGCACAAGGAAGGTGCATTCGCACCGGGAGATCGTTACTTGCCGCCGAATTTGTAGCGCAGGCCGACGCTGAAAGTGCGGCCGTTGGCGTAGTGCTGGCGCTCCAGGCCCGTCTGATACGYGCCAGGCTCGCCCACGAAACGGTTCAGGGCTTTGTCCGTCAGGTTGGAACCGTTGAAGGCCAGGGTCAGGTCCGGCATGATTTCGTAGTTGATGGACGCATCCAGGATGCCGTAGGAACCAATGTAGCGTCCATCGATCGGATTGGTCGACACACCAAACAGGATGGACGGCGAACGCCAGGTGTAGACCACGCGCGCCGACAGCTTCTTGTCCTCATACATGCCGGAGATGCTGAAGTTGTGTTTCGACTGGAACGGCTGCGGCGTATCGAYGATGCGCGGTGCGGCCGCAGTGCCGAAGTTGATCGGATTCGAGGTCTTCACATAGGTATAGGAACCGGACAGGCCGAAGTTGTTCAGCATGCCGTAGTTCTGGTCGAAGAAATACTGGCCCGACAGCTCCACGCCGCGCGCGTAGCCCTTCTCCGAATTGACGGACTTCGAAATCATGTACTGGCCGTTGGAGCAGCCGTTCAATGGATTTTTGGTCGCATCGTAAGCCGGCGCAAAGCCTACCGTCTCGCACTCCACGATGGCATTGAAGAAGCCGTCGATCTCCTTGTCGAAAATCGCCGCCGCTGCATAGTTGGTTGGGCTGAAGTAGCGCTCCAGCGAGAGATCGAAGCTGTTGGCTGTTTGCGGACGCAGGTCCGGATTGCCCGCGCTGCCGGTGCCGGTGGTGGTGTTGACGACCACCGTCGGATTCAGATCGCTCAAACCGGCGCGGGTCAGCCCTTTGCCATAGCCGAAGCGTGCCAGGAAGTCCTTGCTGATTTCATAGGTTACGTTCGCCGACGGCAGCACATTGTTGTACGAGGTATCGCGCACATTGTCGACCAGCGCGCCGCCCTTGGTCAGGTCCACCACCTTGGCGATGGCGCGGCCTTCGGTACGCACGACGCGCACGCCGACATTACCCTTCAGGCGGTCATCCATCGCGGCGAATTCGCCCATGCCGTACACCGCTGCCGTATTCTCGCGGATGAAGCGGCGCTGATTCAGGTTCTCCACATAAGAGCCCTGGGCCAGGATGCCCGCATTCGGGAAGGCGCTCATGACCTGGTTGCCCAGCAATGCGTCCGGTTGATAGACCACGTAGCCGCCGGAGTAGCCGGCATCGCCGTTCATGAAGTTGGTCGGCGCCAGCTGCCACAGGCTGGTGCTGCCGACGTTGATGCCGTTACTGCGGTTCGCCGTCAGTGCTTTGCCATCGGTCGTCAATGGGCGGCCGGAGAAGCTGAAGTTGGTGTAGTCGCTTTGCTGGTGGGCGTAGCGCGTGCCGAACTTCAACTTGTTGAAGAAGCCATCCAGGCTGTAGGCGCCGCTGAAGGCCGCCGCGTAGCCGCTATCGTTCCAGGTCTGATTGGTGCCGTTGGCATAGTCGCGGAACACATAGTTGTTCGGATCGCTCAGGTTTGGACCACTGAAAGTCAACTGGTGCGGCGCGCCATCCGCCAGGCGCGTGGTGGACCAGAACAGGCCCGGCGCCGAATCCATATTGACGGAGCGATTGTCCTGGGTCTGGTCGGACTTGATGTACGAGAGGTCCAGCTTCATCGACAGCTCGGAGGTCGGGCTCCACTCGGCGCCGCCCGCACCGACCCAGGTGGTGTAAGGACGGTGCTCATCGCCGCCCACCGTGCTGACGGCGGAGTTGAGGAAAGTACCGCCGAGCAGGCGGCGGCTGACCAGCACATCGTCGCTGCCGCCATTGAGATTGCGGTTGACCAGACCCTCCGTCAGTGCAAACGGCGTGGTTTGCAGATTCTGCACATTGCCGCCATCCACCGAGTTCAGACCGCGGTAGTTCTGGTGATACAGGTAGTAGATGTAATTGGCTTCAGTGTAGAAGCGCAGCGTGTTGGACACGCGCCAGTCGGCAGCCAGGCTCAGACCCTTGCGCTCGCGCATAATGGTTTCCTGGAAGGCGTTGCTGGTCAGCGCCGGTGCGGAAACCAGGTTGGCGTCCTGCCCTGCCGCAGTCGGCATGGTGCCTGCCGCCAGATAGCTGATGTCGCTGCGGCCCACATAGCTGGACATCGGCAGGGCTGGATTATTGCTGGTGTTCTGCGCCGCCAGGCCGGCGTATTCCGCGCTGTCGGCACGCACTACGCGTTTCAGATTGGCGCCGCCGTTGGCCGGGTTGTTGTCCGAACGGCCGGTGCTCTTCTGGTACATCGCCGCCGCCATTACGCCGATGCGCTGGCCTCCACCCAGATCAAAGCGGTTCGCCACCAGGCCAAACAGCTCGGGATCGGTCTTGCGCGCCAGGTCGTTCCAGCGTCCGTTCACGCCCAGCGAAACGGTGAGGCTCTTGAAGTCGCTCGGGTTGCGGGTACGGATGTTCACCAGGCCGCCGATGCCGCCCTCGATGTGTTCCGCCGTCGGATTTTTGTAGACATCGATGCCCGACACCATCCCGGGGATCGCGCTCTCGATATTGAATTCGCGGCTGCCCGCCGTGAAGAAGGCGCGGCCATTGACCTGGGAGCCGGTCTGGTTGGACAGGCCACGGATGGTCAGGCCCGAACCCGCGCCCACTGGCGATGCGCCCTCGCCGCCATAACGGTAGCCCTGCACACCTGGAATGCGGGTCAGGGTTTCGGCCACGTTCGGGTCAGGCAGTTTGCCGATGTCTTCGGCCGTAATGGAGTCCACCACTTCGGCCGAATCGCGCTTGATGGCGACCGAAGAACGCGCACTGGCGCGGATGCCGGTCACCACCACGGTTGGACCTTCGGCCGAGCTGCTGTCCTGCGCATATGCCATCGGCGCGAACGCCTGGCTTACCGCAAGGGCCACCCCGGTCAGTACAAATCGCTTGCTCATCTCAACATCTCCTCTGGCTATATTTTTCTGGTTATCGATAACAAACTTGTAGGTGACGAAGCCCGAAGGCCATCGCCTCCCGGCTTATTTGAAGCTGATGCCTTCCGTATGCGGTCCGATCTCCAGCACATTCGGTTCCGCACCCTTGAGTCGTTTGCCCTCCACGGTCACATTGTCGATAACAATGTCCCTGACCTTGCGATCCTGGCTGTAGCCATAAATCGCCGATGCACTGGGCGAGCCTTTGCCGCTGAAATGGATATTGCGCAGCGTGACATTTTCGATGCCGCGGCCCGGGCTGGTGTTGTACTTCGGCGTGTAAGCGATGTGCAGGTTGAACAGCTTGCCCTCCTCGATGCGCTCCACGCGGATGTTTTCGAAGATCACGTCGCGCACCAGGTTATCGTCGCCGGCCATGATGCCGATCGCGCCTTCGTACTCGGGTTCATCCTCGTCATGCTCAAGGATGTCGATATTGCTAAAGCGGATGCGCTCCAGCACTTCCGGCTCCGGATGCTCCGGCGTCGGCGTATTGCCGTGGATGCCGATCATGACCGCATGCGCCACATCGGCCCACAGCGTGCTGTCGCTCACGCTGATATCGCGCGTATTGCCCCAGATATCCCAGCGATGGTTGTACAAGGTGATGCTGTCGTCCGAAGTGCGGATAAAGCTGTCGCTGATTTTCACGCGCTCGCAAGCGAAGTGGCCCAGGCCATCGGACCACTGCCCTGCGCCGATGCTGCGGATGCTGCGTTCCTCCACGTCCTGCGAATTAATGCAGCGCATGGTGCCGTGCGGCTGGTTGAAGAAGATCGGCCCGTCGATCAGGATGTTTTTCGCATTGCGGATGGTGAGCATGTCCACGCTGTCGAACAAGCCGTCGCTGATCACTTTCACGTTTTCCACGCCCTCGATGATCAGCGGACTTTTCAGCATCGCCGAACCGTCGATATAGACAGTCGTGTTGGAACGCAGGCGGAATTCGCCACTGTGGATGCCGGGTCCGAAATACACCACAGGCCTTGTCAGATCAGGTGTTTTGCCTTGCGCGATGTCGTAGCTGCTCAGGCCCGCCGGCTGCGCAGGCATATCCTGGCGAATGGCGTGGCTGAAGAGATGCAGATTGTGCAGGCGGTCTTCGTCGAATTCAATGCTCAGGTTTTGCGGGCGGTCCAGGGTGAAGTAGACGATGCCGTTGCGGACGGTGTGCTTGATGCCCTTTGATTCTGGACGCACCGCCACCTTGCTGAAGCTGCCGTTATTCTTCTGCACCGCCACTTCGACCGTGCCGTCGAAGTTGAAGTAGACCATGGATGCATTCTGCTTGGTGTCCAGGTCCACCTTGACGTTGTATTCGTACAGGTCCTGCCACACGCCGCCCGGCGTGCGAACGCGCACCGTGAAGTCGTCGTTGTGGTGGCTGTAGCGAACCGGCTGCGGGAAAGCGAATACCTGCAGTCGATCCGTTGCGGCAGCGTGGCCGGTGCCCGTGAACGCGCAAGCCAGGAGGCCTAGCGCGGCATACTTCCTGATCACTTCCGTCTCCTTTTATTGCCCGCTTTGTGCGGTGCGTGTTATCGATATCAGGATTGATGTTAGGTCAATCGTTCCGACGGGTCAAGGCCATGCTGGCAGAATGCGACACCTTAAGTTATCAAATTTCTCGCAGCTAGCATATCGATTCGGCATAGCTCCTCTGTTTTCATTCTCAGGAAGGCATAATTCATCAATAAATTCATGCAAAAGCGCTTTGCTTTTGTGCGAAATCCGCTGCTATACTTGTTATCGATAACAGATATTTTCAAAACATAGAGGAGATCTTCATATGTGCATGTTCGAGAAGACCTATCACGCCACGCACCCGGATATGATGGCCGGCGCCAGCAATGAACAGCTGCGCGAGCGCTACCTGATCGGCGGCCTGTTCACGCCCGGCCGCATCGCGCTTAACTACTGCCACAACGAGCGCTTCGTAATCGGCGGCGCTGCGCCGCTGGATAAGCCGCTCGCCCTGCCCCGCCAGACAGAGCCGGCATCCGCAGCCGGCCAGCCCTTCCTGGTGCGCCGCGAATTGGGCATCATCAATGTGTCGGGCGGCACCGGCCGCGTTACCGTCGATGGCCAGGCATTTGAACTCGCCCCGCGCGACGGGCTCTATGTTCCGATGGGCAGTGCAGATGTCAGTTTCGAATCGCTGGATGCGGCCAATCCTGCGCGCTTCTATCTCGCGTCCACGCCGGCCCACGCACGCTTCGAGCTGGTGAAGATCAATCACTCGCAGGCCATTCCACTGGAGCGCGGCAGCCTGGAAACGTCCAACGCCCGCACCATCTATCAGTATGTGATTCCCGGTGTATGCCAATCGGCCCAGCTTCTGCTTGGCCTGACCGTGCTGAAGACAGGCAGCGTATGGAACACCATGCCACCGCATCTGCATGAGCGCCGCTCCGAGGTCTACTTCTATTTCGACCTGAAAGAATCGGAACGCGTGTTCCACTTCATGGGCGAACCGGATGCGGCGCGCCATATCATCGTCGCCAATGAGGAAGCGGTGGTATCACCGCCATGGTCGATCCACATGGGTTCCGGTACCGCCAACTACGCCTTCATCTGGGCCATGGGCGGCGAAAATCTGGACTATACCGATATGAATGTGCTGGATATCTGCCAGCTCAAATAAGGAATACGCCATGTCCAATCTATTCGACTTGACCGGGCGCACTGCGCTGGTTACGGGCGCCAATACGGGCCTGGGCCAGGGTATTGCCGTAGCGCTGGCCCACGCCGGCGCCGACATCGTGCTGGCTGGCCGCAGCGACCCCGGCGACACCATCCAGCAGGTGCAGAATGCGGGCCGCAAGGCGCACTTCGTCTCCGCCGATTTCGGCAGCACGGCCGATGTGCAGCGCGTGATCGGTTCCGCCCTGGAATTCAGCGGCCGTCTGGATATTGTGGTCAACAACGCCGGCATCATCCGCCGCGCCGACAGCATCGACGTCACCGAGGAAGACTGGGACGCGGTGCTGGACACCAATCTGAAATCGCTGTTCTTCCTGTCGCAGGCCGCAGCACTGCATATGGCCAAGCATGGCGGCGGCAAGATCATTAACATCGCCTCCCTGCTCTCCTTCCAGGGCGGCATCCGGGTGCCGGCCTACGCGGCCAGCAAGAGCGCCGTGGCAGGACTGACGCGCGCGCTGGCCAATGAATGGGCTGCGCTGGGCATCAATGTGAATGCCATCGCGCCCGGCTACTTCGAAACGAATAACACAGCGGCGCTGCGCGAAGACGCCAATCGCGCACCGGCCATACTGGCGCGTATTCCCGCGGGCCGCTGGGGTGTGCCGGACGATCTGTCTGGCGCCGCGGTTTTCCTCGCCAGCGCTGCCAGCGATTATGTGCACGGCATCGTATTGCCGGTTGACGGTGGATGGCTCGCACGATGAAAACCGTCTGCTTTGGCGAAATTCTGCTGCGCCTTTCTTCACCTGCCGGCCAACTGCTGCTGCAGTCGCCCACACTGGACACCTGCATCGGCGGCGCGGAGGCCAATGTGGCCGTGTGCCTGTCGCGCCTCGGCCACGACACCGCCATGGTCAGTGCGCTGCCCGATAACGCCCTGGGCCATGCAGCGCGCGACGCGGTGCGCGCGCATGGCGTGGACACCCGCGCCGTCCGTTTCTCCCCGGGCCGCATGGGGCTTTATTTCCTCACGCCAGGCGCCGTGATGCGTCCATCGGACATCATCTATGACCGCGCCGCCTCGGTCTTCGCGCAGACGGCGCCCGCTGCCTACGACTGGCCTGCTTTACTGCAGGGCGCCAGCTGGCTGCACATTTCGGGGGTATCGCCTGCCGTCGGTCCGCAAGCTGCCGAAGCCACGCTGGCCGCCGTGCGCGCCGCCCGGACGCTGAACATTCGCGTTTCCTACGACGGCAACTACCGCGCCTCGCTGTGGGCGCAGCAAGGCAACGACGGCGCCGACGTGCTGCGCGAGCTGATGGCGCATGCCGACCTGGCCTTTGTCGACCAGCGCGACGTCGCCCTCGTACTGCGCCGCCCCGAACTGGCGCAGGACCGCGCCGCAGCGATGCAGGCTGCATTCGCGGCCTTCCCGCAACTGCAGCGCGTGGCCGCCACCGTGCGCGTGCAGCACAGCGTGGACAACCACGCCCTGTCGGCCACGCTGTTCACCCGCATCGGCGTATTGGCAAGCCGCAGCTATGAGGTGCACGCCATCGTCGACCGCATCGGCACCGGAGACGCTTTCGCAGCAGGCGTTCTGCATGGGCTGCAATCCAGCTGGGACGATGCGCTCGCGCTGGACTTCGGTCTGGCAGCCGCTGTGCTGAAACACTCGCTGGAAGGCGACTTCTGTCCGGCCAGCGAAGCACAGGTCAAGGCCATCATGGCTGGAGGGCTGGATGTCCGCCGCTGAAGGTTCCTGGCGTTTGCAGTGGCAGCACGGCAGCGCCGAAGTGCAGGCGCTGGGCGGCATGCTGGGTCCCGTCACCTTGCGCCTCGGCGAAGAGCGCGAACTGGACGTGATGCATGTCGCACCCTGGGCGGGCATGACGCGCGCCCTGACCCTGCCTGGCCTGCTGCGCCGCCTGCGCGGCGAGTGGCCCTGCATTCCCTTCGGCCGTACCGATTTTCCGCCCGATCTGCCACAGGACTGGCATTCGCGCCAGCCGGATGACGCCTGGCCGCACGGCTATGCTTCGAATCACCGCTGGCAATGCATTTCCGCCACGCCGCAGCGCGTGCATCTGGCCATCGACTATCCGGCTGATGCGGCGGTGGAGCGTATTGAACGTGTGATCGAAGCCGATCCCGCAGCACCGGCGCTGAATATTTCACTGACTGTTCACGCGCGCCGTGCCGGCAGCCTGCCGGCCGGCCTGCATCCGACTTTCCGCCTGCCGCCTGCGCCGGGCCGCGTGCGCGTGCTGCTGGGTGAGCATGAGGGCATCCACAGCTACCCCGCCAGCCCGGCGGGCGCCGTTTCGCGCCTGGTGCCGGACGCGCCATCGGCCAGCCTGGCGCAAGTGTCCGGCGTCGACGGYCCGCTCGACCTTTCGCGCCTGCCGCTACCGGTCGCCGGCGAAGAACTGCTACAAATAAAAGGCTTGCGCGGCCGCGATGGCCAGGCGCCTTTCGCCCTGCACTATCTGGATTACGACGCCTGCGTCGGCCTGTGGTGGGAGCCGCAAGACCTGCCCGACCTGCTGCTGTGGATCAGCAACGGCGGGCGCATCAACTTCCCCTGGATGAGCCGCCACTTCGCGCTGGGCGCGGAGCCGGTCAACAGCCTGTTCGATCTTGGCCGCGTCGCCGTACCGCCGCCCGGCCATCCGCTTGCCGCGCGCACCGGCATTCCACTCAGCCCCGCGCAACCCTGGCACACCCGCTACCGCATCGCGGCCTGGCCGCAAACCTGACGAGACTAATCATGCTGCCTGACTTCCACAAGCCCGAGACCCTGTTGGCTCACATCAGCCATACCATGCAGTTCTACCATCCGCGCTGCATGGACCCGAGCGGCGGCTTCTATCATTTCTTCCGCGACGATGGCTCGGTCTACGATCGCCACACCCGCCATTTAGTCAGCAGCACGCGCTTCATCTTCAATTACGCCATGGCCAGCCGCCACTTCAGCGACTCCGGCTACAAACTGGCGCTGCGTCACGGCCTGACTTTCCTGCGTGACGTGCACCGCAATCCGGCGACGGGCGGCTATGCCTGGATGCTTGACTGGCGCGGCGGCCGCAAGGAGGTGCTCGATGGCGACAACCACTGCTACGGACTGGCTTTCGTGCTGCTGGCCTATTCTCACGCCTATGCCGCCGGCATTGATGAAGCCCTGCCCTGGATCGATGAAACCTTTGACTTGATGGAGCGGCGCTTCTGGCAGGCCGATTACGGGCTATACTCGGACCAGGCCAACGCCGACTGGTCGGCGCTGGATGCCTATCGCGGCCAGAACGCGAATATGCACGCTTGCGAAGCAATGATTGCGGCATACGAGGCCACCGGCAATCAGCGTTATCTGCTGCGCGCCGAAATCCTGGCCCACAACGTCACGGTGCGCCAGGCCGCGCTGGCCGACGGCATGGTATGGGAGCACTACAAGTCCGACTGGTCGGTGGATTGGGACTATAACCGCGACGACAAGACCAATATCTTCCGTCCCTGGGGCTACCAGCCGGGCCATCTGACGGAATGGGCCAAGCTCCTGCTGCTGCTCGAACGCCACGCGCCCAACCTGGCGGGCTCGCCGGACTGGCTGGCGCCGCGCGCGGCCCAGCTGTTCGACATCGCACTGGAACGTGCCTGGGACCAGACCCACGGCRGCATTCATTATGGTTTCGCGCCGGATGGCGGCATCTGCGATGGCGACAAGTATTTCTGGGTGCAGGCCGAAAGCCTCGCCACCGCGGCAGTGCTTGGCGCACGCACCGGCCAGCAGCGTTACTGGGACTGGTACGACCGCATCTGGGCTTACAGCTGGCAGCACTTTGTCGATCACGCGCATGGCGCCTGGTATCGCATCCTGAGCCCGTCCAATGAAAAGCTCACGGACGAGAAGAGCCCCGCTGGCAAGGTCGATTACCACACCATGGGCGCCTGCTATGAAGTGCTCAACGTGATCGGACGCGCACCATGAGCGAGCTGCCCTGCTTTGTGGCGGCCGGCGAAGCTCTGACCGATCTGCTGCGCACCGGCCAGTCCAGCTGGGATAGCCAGCCGGGCGGCTCTACCTGGAATGTGGCGCGGGTGATGGCCCGTCTCGGTATGCCGAGCGCCTTTGCGGGCGCAGTAAGCAGCGACGTCTTCGGCCGCGCGCTGGCCGCCGCCAATGCCGATGCCGGCCTCGATCCGCGCTTCCTGCAGCAGGTGGGCCGCTYGCCGCTCCTGGCCGTGGTCCACGAACGCAATCCTCCCTCCTATTTCTTCATCGGCGACGACAGCGCCGACCTGCATTTCGACGCAGCCAGGCTGCCGGAAGGCTGGCAGGCCAGAGCGCGCTGGGTACACTTTGGCGGCATCAGTCTGGCGCGCGAACCGCTGGCGGGCAAGCTGGTCGCGCTGGCTGAAGACCTCAGGCAGCGCGGTGTGCGCATCAGCTACGATCCCAATTTCCGCGTCCTGATGGATGAGCGCTATGACGCCACGCTGCGCCGCATGACGGCATTGGCCGATGTGATCAAGGTTTCCGACGAAGACTTGCGTGGCTTGTTCCGCACCCATGACCTGGATGCCGCGCTGACGGCGCTGCGCGCGCTGAATCCGGCCGCCCGCGTGCTCTACACGCAGGGCGAGCGCGGCGCGCAGCTGCTCGATGGCGAGCGCGCCTGGCACGCCTCCGCGCCGCGCGTGCGCGTGGCCGATACCGTCGGTGCCGGCGACGCCAGTATCGGCGCCCTGCTCTACAGCCTGATGACCTGGCCGCAGTATGACAATAGCGCCCACCTGCAATTCGCGGTCGCCGCCGGCGCAGCAGCCTGCATGACGGCCGGCGCCACGCCGCCAACGCTGGCCAGTGTGCTGTGCCTGTTGCGGGAGGCCGCATGAGGCGCCTGGCGCTCACGCTGCTGCCATTGCTGGCGTCCCTGCTGCCGCCGCTGGCCGGCGCGCAGGAAGCCACCGTGCAGTCACCGGATGGCAAGCTACAGCTCGAGATCCACCAGCAGCGCCTGACGGACGGCAAGCGCGAGCTGCGCTACTCCGTGCGCTATCGCGGCCAGCCCGTCATCCTCGACTCCCTGCTCGATCTGCAGCTGGACAATCACCTCTCCGAAAGCGCGATGGCGCTGCCGGTCGACCGCCACGAAAAGTGGTTCGAGAACCTTGCCGTCACCGGCTTCCGGCATTCGCAGGCGGACCAGCGCTGGCGGCCTGTCACCGGCGAACGCGCCGAAATCCGCGACCACTACAACGCGCTGGCGGTCGATCTGGTGAAAGACGACAACCCGGTCTACAAGCTGGCAGTGGAAGTGCGCGCTTACGACGAAGGCGTGGCGCTGCGTTACGTATTCCCGGAAAATGAAAAAGGCAGCTATTACCGCATCACGCAGGAGAATACGGAATTCGCGCTGCCTGCCGGGACCAAGGCCTGGTTCCACGGCTGGGCACAAGCACCCTACAAGCTGCTGCCGCTGTCGAACTGGCCGGATGAATCGGAACGGCCCCTCACGCTGGAACTGCCCGGCGGCCTGCACGCTGCCTTGCTGGAAGCCCGCATGGTCGACTACTCGCGCACGAAATTCAGACTGAGTAAAACCCGGCCGGACACCATCGTCACTTCCATGCACGACCCGGCGGATCTGATCTCGCCCTTCGCGACGCCCTGGCGCGGCATCATGGTGGCTGAATCCGCAGCGGCGCTGGCGCAGAACAGCCAGTTCATCCTGAACCTGAACGAGCCCTCGCGCATTGCCGACGAAAGCTGGATCAAGCCGGGCAAGATCATGCGCGTGATGAGCCTGACCACGGCCGACGCCAAGGCCAACATCGACTTCGCTGCGCGCCACGGCTTGCAGTACATCCTGTTCGACTGGAAGTGGTATGGCCCGGCGTTTTCCTTCGATTCCGACGCCAGCAAAGTGGCCATTCCCGACTTCGACCTGCCCGCCATCATCGCCTATGCCAAACAACACGGCATCGGCGTGTGGCTGTACGTGAACCAGCAAGCCTTGCTGATGCAATCGGATACCCTGTTCCAGACCTACCGCGCCTGGGGCGTGCAAGGTGTGAAGTTCGGCTTTGTGCAGGTGGGCTCGCACCGCTGGACCAGCTGGATCGAGAAAGCCATCCAGCAGGCTGCTGACGCGCACATCATGGTCAACGTCCACGACGACTGGCGCCCCACCGGCGAGCAGCGTACCTGGCCCAATCTGATGACGGCCGAAGGCATCCGCGGCAACGAGGAAATGCCGGACGCCACGCACAACACAGTATTGCCCTTCACCCGTTTCCTGGCCGGTGCCGCGGACTACACGATCTGCTACTACAGCCCGCGCATCCGCACCACGCATGCGCATCAGCTGGCACTGGCGGCGATTTATTACAGCCCGCTGCAAACGCTGTATTGGTACGACAAGCCCGCCGATGCGCACGATGAACCGGAGCTGGAATTCTGGGACCGCATCCCAGCCAGCTGGGACGAGACGCGCGTCCTGGCGGGCAATCCGGGCCAGTACATCAGCACCGCAAGGCGCAAAGGCGAGCAATGGTTTATCGGCAGCATCACCAATAACGAAGCGCGCACGCTGCAGATCCGGCTGGATTTCCTGAAGACGGGCYAGCGCTACGCAGCCACCATTTATGCGGACGATCCGCGAGCACCGTCCCGCACCAGGGTCGGCATGCGCACCATCACCGTGGACGCGCATACTGTGCTGGAAGCGCCGCTACAGGCGTCCGGCGGACAAGCGGTCTGGATTCGTCCGCTGCAATAAGGAGGAGACAATGACAAGCAAGCAGCTGCACTTCCGCTTCCTGTGCGGATTCCTGTATATCTACTTCTTTGCGCAGGCGATGAGCGTGTCGCTGCTCGCCTTGTGGCTGCGCAGCGCGCTCAAGCTGTCCGGCACCGAAACCGGCATCGTCTTCGCAGCCAACTTCATCGCGGCCATGTGCTCGCAGCCCATCTACGGCTTCGTTTCGGACCGCGTGGGCATGCGCAAGCACGTGCTGTGGACGGTGGCCGCGCTGGTTTCCTGCTGCGGCCTGTTCTTCACTTACGTCTACGCGCCCCTGCTGCAAACGAATATCTACCTCGGCGCGGCGGCCGGCGGCGCCTACCTCGGCATCACCTTCATCGCCGGCAGTTACGCCATCGAGTCTTATGTGGACCGCATCGGCCGCCGTCACGGCTTCGAGTACAGCCGCGTAAGGCTATGGGGCTCGCTCGGCTTCGCCAGCGCGGCCTTCATGAGCGGCCGGATTTACAACGTCAACCCGGGCATCAATTTCTTCCTGGCCTCCGCAGCGGGCCTGTTGCTGCTTGCCCTGCTGGCCCTGACGGCTTTCTCGCGCAGGGGGGGCGATGAACAGGACACTGCACCGGCCAGGGCCGTGCACCTGTCGGAAGCGCTGGCGGTGCTGCGCCAGCCGCAGTTCTGGCGCTTCATGGTCTTCATTCTGGGCGTCACCAATCTCTATCTGGTGTTCGATCAGCAGTTCCCCAGCTATTTCACCTCGCTGTTCCCGGACCCGCAAACCGGCGCCGCCATGTTCGGTTATCTGAATTCGCTACAGATCTTTATCGAAGCGGGTGGCCTGTTCCTGGCGCCACTGCTAGTCAAACGCATCGGCGCCAAGAACGGGCTGCTGCTGGCGGGCGCCATCATGCTGGTGCGCGTGGCGGGTTCCGGCCTGGCGGTAGGGCCAGCGTCGATTTCGGCGATGAAGATGCTGCACTCGATCGAGCTGCCGATCCTGGTGGTGTCCATCTTCCGCTACATCGCGCGCCATTTCGACAACCGTTTCGCTTCCACCATCTACATGGTTGGCGTCAGCTTCGGCCATTCGCTGGGCCTGGCCATTCTGTCGCCCGTTGCAGGCCTCAGCTATGACCTGATCGGCTTCCCATCCACCTATTTATGCATGGCGGGCATGGGCCTGGTGTTCCTGCTGCTGTCAGCCTTCTTCCTGTCGCCCACGCCGCCCGAAATCACGCGGCAAGCGGCGGCTGCACCCAAGGAGTTATCTGCATGATGATTGAACCGCTGCGCGGCAACGCGCTTCCCGCGCATTGGACTGGCAACGCCGACACCGCCCTGCTGGACAAAGCCATCGAACGCGCGCTGGCTTCCATCGACCGCAACCTGGCGCATTTCGGCGATGACTTCCCCGCCCCATCCAGCGTGGGCGGCGTCTATCCCGCCATCGGCAATATCGAATGGACCAATGGCTTCTGGACCGGCATGCTGTGGCTGGCCTATGAACTGTCCGGCGAGGCGCGCTACCGTGAGACGGGCGAGCGCCATGTGCGCAGCTTCCACACGCGCCAGGCCGAACGCATTGCGACCAACCACCACGATCTTGGTTTCCTTTACAGCCTGTCCTGCGTGGCGGGCTTCAAGCTGACCGGCGATCCGCTGGCGGCGGATGCGGCCATGGGCGCAGCGCGCCTGCTGCTGGAGCGCTTTCTGCCTGGCGCAGGCATCATCCAGGCCTGGGGCGAKYTGAGCGATCCGGCCCAGCGCGGCCGCATGATCATCGACTGCAATCTGAACCTGCCCCTGCTCTACTGGGCCRGCAAATACAGCGGCGATCCGGCCTTCGGCGACGCGGCCGACCAGCACATTGCCGCCGCGGCGCGGCATATCGTGCGGCCGGACGGTTCCACCTTCCACACCTTCTTCTTCGATCCTGCCACCGGCGCGCCGCGCGAGGGCAAGACGCACCAGGGCTTTGCCGACGATTCCTGCTGGGCGCGCGGCCAGGCCTGGGGCATCTCTGGCTTCCCGCTGGTGTACCGCCACAATGGGGACACCCGCCTGATCGCGCTGTCCAAAGTGCTGGCCAACTACTTCCTGAATCGCCTGCCGCAAGACGGCATCTGCTATTGGGATCTGATCTTTACCAAGGGCCAGGAGCCGCGCGACAGCTCCGCCGCGGCAATTGCGGCGTGCGGACTGCTGGAACTGGCACGCCATCTGCCGCTGGCCGATCCCCTGCGCACGCAGTACGAGCAGGCGGCGCAGGGCATGGTGATGGAACTGTCGAAGAATTACGCAACCGGGAACATGCCGGGCGGCGGCCTCCTGGCACATGCGGTCTATCACAAGCCGAACAAGGTCGGCATCGACGAGTGCTGCATCTGGGGCGACTACTTCTACCTGGAAGCGCTGGTGCGCCTGACGCGCACCTGGCAACCCTACTGGTAACTTATTGATCCGACGTGGAGGATTCGCGGCAAATCAGGGTATAGGGCAGCAGCCGGTGCTGCACCAGCTTGGATTCGCCCGCGCGGCGGCGGCGGATCTGCTCCACCAGCAGTTCGACGGCGGAACGCGCCATGTCGCCGATCGGCTGGTGAATCGTGGTCAGTTCCGGCCACACCGTAGTCGCCACCGGCGTATCGTCGAAGCCCGCCACGGCCAGGTCGTCCGGCACTTGCAAATGCATGCCATGCGCCACTGCGATCACGGCGGCGGCCATGTCGTCGTTRCTCGCAAAGACGGCGGTTGGCCGCGTCTTCTTGTTCAGCAGCTCGCGCGCCGCCTCCAGGCCGGAACGATAGGTGAACAAGCCTTGCGCCACGCGGTCCGGCGGCACTTTGATGCCCGCTTCGGCCATGCCATCCATGAAGGCCTGGCAGCGCAGCTGGGCCGGCGTGTGCTTCGGGTCGCCCTTGATGAAGGCGATATCGCGGTGGCCAAGCGACAGCAGATAACGCGTCATGGTCAGCGCGCCATCGTAGTCGTCGATGCGCACGGCGGACATGGAGGACACCGGCTTCGCCGTCGCCACCGCCACCGTGGGCATGCCGATTTCGTCCAGGTGTTTGAGCGCGGTGCGCGAGTCGCACAGGGGCGGCGGCACCAGCACGCCGTCCGCGCCGTTGGCAATCAGCCGGTCGATGGCGCTGCGCTGGCTGCGCTGGTCGGCGCAGTTTTCGAGGATCAGCGTGGCGCCGCTCTGGCTGCACTGGTCCATGGCCCCCACCAGGAAGGCGCTCAGGAAGGCGGCGCTGGGATTACTGTACAGGAGGCCAACGCGCAAAGTGCCCACGCGCGCGGCGCGGGCGGCGACATTAACTTGGTAATTGAGGGACTGGACGGCCGCCATCACCTTTTGGCGTGTGGTGTCCGTTACGTGTGCGCTGCCGTTGATGACGCGCGAAACCGTCATAGCCGAGACGCCCGCCAGCTCAGCTACATCGTAGACGGTGGCGTTGCCCTGGATTCGGCCGTTTTGCTTTTCTCCCATTCAAGGGATCTTAACTCATCTTCAGCCCCCGCGCTACTCAGTGCGGCGAAACTCCGCTGGGGACCGGACGCACCTGGGCCTGGGCCATGCTGCTCATGCGGCGGCACTCATCGGCGCAGCGGTGGCAGGCCGCGGCGCAAACGCGGCAATGGTCGTGCTGGTGCTGGTCGCACTCGGTGCCGCAAGCATCGCAAATCTCGGCACAGGCACGGCACAGTTCCGCCGCTTCAGTACTGCCGCGCTGCATGAAGGCTGCGGCCAGGCGGCAGACCTGGGAACAATCGATGTCCAGCGCGATGCAGCGCGCTAGCATTTGCACATCGGACTCCTGCAGGCAGGCGCCGGCACAGTTTTCGCAGGCGGCCGCGCATTCGTTGCAGGCATCGATACAGGATTGATAGTGTTGCTGCATGCCAGTCTCCTTTATACAAAGGCCAACAGGCTACTCCCACCCGCCCGGGTTTGCCACACGATACCCTGAGTCAAACTTGCTTCCACTTTGCCGTGCAAGGTCTATAGTCGGTATAACTACAATCAAAATGGAGGCGGCCATGAATCGGTTCTACGATCTGCGTATCGGCACCAAATTGAAGATCTCGTTTGCAATTGTCCTGGCGCTTTGCATTGCGCTGGGCGTGTTCGCCACAGTACAACTGGCGCGGGTTAATCAGACCGCAACAGACATGGGCACTAACTGGATGCCCAGCGTGCGCACCCTGCTCGAGATCAAATACGATCTGGCCCGCTACCGCTCCCAGGAAGTGCAGCACATTCTCTCCACCACCGACAGCGAATTCACCACATACGAACAACGCATGCAATCCATTGGCGAGCATCTGGCCAAGACCCGCGCGGAATACGAAAAGCTGATCAGCGAACCAGAGGAGCGCACCGGCTACGCGGAATTCAGCCGCCTGGCCGACCAATATTTCAGCGACAGCAAGCAGCTGCTTGCGCTCTCCCGCGCCAACAAGAATGAGGAAGCGCGCGCCATCTTGCGCGGCGATTCGGCCAAGACCTTCACGGCGGCCAGCGAAGTGATCGAACGCCTGGCACAGGTGAATATCAGTGGTGCCGACAAGGCCAACAAGCTGGGCGACGAGCTGTATGCCTCATCCCGCTGGTGGATTATTGCGGCAATCGTCGCTTGCGTGGCGCTGGGCGCGCTGCAGGCCGTGTGGCTGGCGCGGATCATTTCGCGCCCCCTCAACAACGCGGTGGAAGTGGCGCAAACGGTCGCTGCCGGCA
>NZ_JBFRDW010000033.1:0-18003 GCF_052113985.1 Pseudoduganella sp. RAF53_2
TTCCTGGAAGGCGCGCTGCAGCACGATACCGTCCACGCGGGCGTGCACCTGGGCGATCAGGTAAGGAGAAGTGCGGCCGGGCAGCTCGATGGAGACGGGCACGCTTTCGCGGTGCACGGTGACGACGGAGACTTCGGGCGTCTGGGCGGCGGGGGCGTTTTTCTTCTCTGCGCCGCAACCTGCCAGCGCCAGGGCGGCTAGTGCGGCTGCGGTACAGGATGTCTTGAGCGAATACATGGTGCAATCCTTCGTGTTGGCATGTCTGCTACTTTGCTCCTCTGTCCCTAAAGCCCCGATTTGCGTAATATTAAATTTCGTTAATGTGGAGGTGCCAATGCTCCTGTCGTTTGCCGTTTTGCTGGTGTTTCAATGCCTTGGCGAAGGGCTGGTCTATGTCTTCGGCTTGCCGGTGCCCGGCCCCGTGGCGGGCATGCTGCTGCTGTTTGCAGCCTTGCTGGCGTTTCCGGCGCTGCTGGAACGGATCGAGAACACGGCGAATGAGCTGCTGCGCCATTTGTCGCTGCTGTTCGTGCCGGCTGGCGTGGGCATCCTGGTTGCTGCATCCAGCGGTTCCGGCCACTGGCTGGCATTGCTTGCAGGGCTGATTGGCAGCACGCTGCTGACGATGGCCGTCACCGCACTGGTGCTGCGCGCCTTGGGCTCGCCGGGAGAAGACGATGTTTAAGCTGAACGAGCTGGGACCGTTCTGGGTCTACCTGTCCGCCTCGCCGCTGCTGGGACTCACGCTCACGCTGTGCGCCTACGCGATTGCACAGGCCATCTACATGCGCTGCAAGATGTCGCCGCTGGCGAATCCCGTGGCCATCGCAATTGCCATCATCAGCCTGGTGCTGGTCGCGAGCGGCATGAACTACCAGCGCTATTTCGCCGGCGCGCAGTTTGTGCACTTTCTGCTGGGACCCGCCACAGTGGCGCTGGCGGTGCCGCTGGTGCGCCAGTGGCCGCGCTTGAGGCGTAACTTGCTGCCTTTGCTGGTAGCCCTAGTCTGCGGTTCGGCGACGGCCATTGCGTCGGCCGTCGGCATTACGGCCCTGATGGGCGGCAGCGGGCAACTCCTGCGCTCGATCGGCCCCAAATCCGCCACGACGCCAATTGCGATGGCGGTGTCCGAGCGGCTTGGCGGATTGCCGTCGCTGACGGCGGTCCTGGTGATCAGCACCGGCATCTTTGGCGCCATCACGGCGCGCTTCCTCTTCAACGGCATGCGCATCGCGTCGATGGAAACGCGCGGCTTTGCACTGGGCGTAGCGGCGCATGGCATCGGCACGGCGCGCGCCTTCCAGGTCAGTGCGCAGGCGGGCGCGTTTGCGGGACTGGGCATGGGCCTGAATGGGGTAGCCACTGCACTGTTGGCGCCTTGGCTGGTACCATGGCTGCTGCGCGCATTTGGCGCATCGTCTTAAGGAACAAGCATGGATAGCCATATCGCCCCGGTGGAGCTGAGCAAAGCCAGCCGCCTTATCAATCACGGACCGACCGTGCTGGTTTCGGCCAGTCATGGCGGCGTCGCCAACGTCATGGCCGCAGCCTGGGCCTGCGCGCTGGATTTCATGCCGCCGAAATTGACCGTCGTGCTGGACAAGAGCGCCGCAACACGTGCGCTGGTCGAGCAAAGCGGCCAGTTCGTGATCCAGGTGCCGAACGCGGCGCAGGTCAAACTCACCTACGAAGTCGGCAACCGCAGCCTGCTCAATGAGCCGGACAAACTGAAGCAGGTAGGCGTTGATCTGTTCAGCATCGATGGCTATGAACTGCCTTTTGTTGCGGGAAGCTCCGCCTGGCTGGCCTGCAAGCTGATTCCCGAGCCGCACAACCAGCAGACCTACGACCTGTTTATCGGTGAGATCGTTGGCGCCTGGGCCGACACGCGCGTATTCCGCAAYGGGCACTGGGAATTCGAAAACGCCGATCCGCGCTGGCGCAGCCTGCACTACATTGGCGGTGGCCACTTCTACGCCATCGGCGAAGCCCTGGACGTGTAAAATGCCGCCTATGGCCAAGCACATTCCCAACACCCTCGACCAGCACCTCTGTTTCAAACTGTATTCGGCGTCGCTGAAGATGACGCAGATTTACAAGCCTCTGCTGGCGGCGCTGAACCTGACCTATCCCCAGTATCTCGTGATGGTGGTGCTGTGGGAAGAGGAGGGCCTGGGCATCAAGGATCTGGCCGGGCGGCTGGGCCAGGACCCCGGCTCGATCACGCCGCTGGTCAAACGTCTCGAAGCGGTCGGCTATGTCAACCGCGACCGCGATCCCAACGATGAACGCAACCGCGTGCTTACGCTGACCGAAGCAGGCAAGGCCCTGCGCAAGGACGGCTGCCTGGTGCAGAAGCACATCGCCGAATCGGCCGGCGTTTCGCTGGAGGAAGTGCAGCGCCTGATGACCGACCTGAACTCCCTCAACTTCGGACTGGCAAATACGCTGGGTGAGTAAGTTTTGAGCATGACCGTCATGTAAATAGTTCTTGCATTTGATTAGCGCGCTAACTAATATGAGCTCCATCAAGCGCTTAGCGCGCTATTTATTAACGTGAAAACTATTGAGAAGGAACTTATCATGAACGCACTGGCTCTCTCTATCGTCCTGGTACATGGCGGCTTTGTTGACGGCTCCGGCTGGGAAGACGTACGCAATATCCTGCAAAAAGATGGCTATAACGTCAGCGTTGTGCAGCACCCAACCACTTCGCTGACCGACGATGTGGCCTATACCAAGCGCGTGATCAACTCCCAGCAAGGCCCGGTGCTGCTGGTTGGCCATTCCTATGGTGGCGTGGTGATTACCGAAGCGGGCAACGATCCGAAAGTGAAAGGTCTGGTGTATGTGGCGGCGTTTGCGCCGGAGAAGGGCGAGTCGGTCGATTCCCTGATCAAGAACCCAGTGCCGGGCGCACCTGTGCCACCGATCCTGCCGCCGAAAGATGGCTTCCTGCTGCTGGATCAGGCCAAGTTTGCGGCGTCTTTCGCCGGCGACGTGGAACCGACGAAGGCCAGCTTCATGGCCGCGTCCCAGTTGCCATGGGGCCTGGCCGCTGCTACAGGCGCTGTGACTGAAGCTTCGTGGAAGGTGAAGCCGAGCTATTACCTGATTGCCAAGGACGACAAGATGATCCCACCCGCAGCGCAGCGCGCGATGTCGCAGCGGATCAAGGCGGAAGTGGTGGAGGTGCCCGGCAGTCACTCGGTCTACATCTCGCAGCCGAAAGCGGTGGCGGCCCTGATTGAGAAGGCGGCCAGGAATATCGCTGCAAAGGGCGAGTGAGCGGGATGGCGGATCGATGATCCGCCCTACGTTGGACGCGTCGCGTAGGGCGGGTCGTTTTGACCCGCCGGTCTTTTTACTCTTCGAGGAGGCTGCGCAGCATCCACGCAGTCTTTTCGTGCACGTCCAGGCGCTGGGTCAGCAGGTCCAGCGTCGGCTGGTCGTTCGCTTCATCAGCCAGCGGCAGCAGCTCGCGTGCGGTGCGTGCGGTAGCTTCCTGAGCGCTGACGAGGTGGCGCACCATCTCCATCGCCTTCGGCACGCCTTCCACTTCCTTGATCGACGCCAGCTTCACGAATTCGGCGTAAGTGCCGGGCGCCGGATAGCCCAGCGCGCGAATGCGCTCAGCAACCAGGTCCAGCGCAGTCCACTGTTCGCTGTACTGGGTCATGAACATCAGGTGCAGGGAATTGAACATCGGACCCTTCACGTTCCAGTGAAAGTTGTGGGTCATCAGGTACAGCGTGTAGCTGTCGGCCAGCAGGCGGGAAAGGCCATTGGCGATCTTGTGGCGGCTTTCGTCGGTCATGCCGATATCGATCTTTACTGCATCCATCGTCCTGCTCCTTTCAATACGGGTAGGCTTTGCGTTTCATTGTAGCCCGCCCGTGAAAATCGCGTGTAAAGGTGCACACTGTTCAGCGTACGTCCCAGCCGCCGGCGAGCGCCTTGTAGACCGTCACCAGCGAAGTCGCTGCGCCGGTCTGCGCTTGCGCCAGCCGGTCGCGGGCCGACAGCAGCTCGCGCTCTGCGTCCAGCACCACCAGGAAATCGGTGGAACCGACCGAGAAGCGTTCGCGTGCGATATTGGCCGCCTGCTCGGACGATACAACCGCGTCATACAGCAGGGCCGCCTGCTCCTGTGAGCGCGTGTAGTTGACGAAGGCGCCTTCCGTTTCCTCCAGCGCGGCCAGCACGGCGGCTTCGTAATTTACCGCCGCCGCTTCGCCGCGCGCGTCAGCCGCTGCGATCTGGGCGCGGATGCGGCCAAAGTCCAGCAGGTTCCAGGTCAGCTGCGCGCCCAGATTGTAGGCATAGGATGCGCCCTTGGTCAGGTCGCCGATGCTGGACGAGTTCTGTCCCAGCGTCCCGCCCAGCGTCACGGTCGGGAACCACGCGCTGCGCGCCACGCCAGCATTGGCGGCTGCTGCGGCCAGTTGCGCTTCGGCCAGCTGCACGTCGGGACGGCGGCGCAGCAGGTTTTCCGGCGTGCCGATGCCCCCCAGGTCCACGGACTTCAGGCCGGGCAGGGGACGCACCGGTTGCAGTTCGCCGTCCAATCCCGTTGGCGTCAGGCCGCACAGCACGGCCAGGCGATAACGGGTGCGCGCCAGCTGCGATTCGAAGGCGGGCACGGTGGCGGCGGTCGATTGCACCAGGGCGCGGGCGCGTTCGGTGTCGAGCGCCGTGCCGCGGCCCGCTCCTTCGCGTGCTTCCACCAGCTGCAAGGCGGCGCGCTGGGTTTCCAGCGAGGCGACGGCCACGCGCAGCTGTTCCTGCAGGCCGCGCAAGGTGAAGTAATTGCGCGCCACTTCGGCCGCGATGCTTAACTGGGCGGCGCGGTAGCCCGCTTCGCCAACCAGCACGCCAGCCTGCGCGGCGCGGCGGGCATCGCTCAGGCGGCCGAACAGGTCGACTTCCCACAGCACGTCCAGGCCGGCCGAATAAACCTTGTTGGTGGTCGGTACACCCTGGTCATTCTTGGCGCGGATGCGCGCTGCGCCCAGGTCCACGTTCACGGAGGGCCACAGATTGGCATCCGCTTCACGTCCGATGGCGCGTGCTTCGGCCAGGCGGGCGGCGGCAGTGCGTACATCGGTATTGGCTTTCAGCGCGCGCTGCACCAGGGACGACAGCTCGTCATCCTGGAAGCGTTGCCAGAAATCGGCCACGGGCGCTGCGGCATCCGCCTGCGCTGGCGCGTTGACGAAGCCGGCTTGCGCCGGTGACTGATAGTGCGGCAGCTGCGGCGCGTGCGAGCAGGCCGTCAGTGTTGCAGCCGCTATGAGAATGATTGGGGCGCGCATTAGTGTTTCCCCTTTGGCTTATCGGCATCGTCGATGCCGGCATGGAAGGGATGGGCCGCGGCATCAACCTGGCGCCGTACATCAGCGGCATGTTGGCGGCCTTTCTCAGTGCCTTTGCGGACCAGGCTATAGAACACGGGCGTGAGGAAGATACCGAACACGGTCACGCCGACCATGCCGGCGAACACCGCAATCCCCATGGCGCGGCGCATTTCGCTGCCCGCGCCGCTGCCAAGGATCAGCGGAATCACGCCGGCGCAGAAGGCAATGGATGTCATCAGAATCGGGCGCAGACGCAAGTGGCAAGCTTCCAGAATCGCTTCCATCATCGTGCGGCCTTTTTCTTCCAGCTCCTTGGCGAATTCCACGATCAGAATCGCGTTCTTGCAGGCCAGGCCCACCAGCACAACCAGCGCCACCTGTGTGAAAATATTCAGGTCGCCTGTCTGCATGAAGGGCGGGAAGTGCGATAGCCAGACCCCGAACAGCGCGCACAGAATACACATCGGCACAATCAGGATGATGGCGAGCGGCAGGCTCCAGCTCTCGTACTGCGCCGTCAGCACCAGCACCACCAGCACCACGGACACGAGCAGCACGGCCGCCAGCGTAGGGATCTTGATGCCGACGCCGGGCAGGGTGATGTCGCGCGTGAGCCGGTCCTGGTAAGTCAGGTCCGTCCACTCGTAGCCCATGCCGCGCGGCAGAGCCTTCACCATCTTCTCGATTTCCGCTTCCGCCTGCCCGCTGGAGAAGCCGGGCTTGGGCGCGCCGTTGATGTCCGCCGATGGGAAGCCGTTGTAGCGCGTTACACGTGTCGGGCCAAACGTCGGGCTCACCTGCATCACGGAGCCCAGCGGCACCATTTGTCCCACATCGTTGCGCGTTTCGAGGCGCGTGATGTTGTCGGCGCTGGCGCGGTAAGGCGCATCGGCCTGCACCACCACCTGGTAGGTCTTGCCGAAGCGCGTGAAGTCGTTGACGTAGAGCGAGCCGAGATTGATCTGCAGCGTGTCGTAAATCGCTTGCAGCGGCACGCCCATTTGCTTGGCCTTGGTACGGTTCACGTCGGCAAACAGCTGCGGCACGTTGATGTCGTAGGTGGAGTAGGGCGTAGCGATGCCGGATTTTGGATTGCCGTAAATCGGTCCGAGGATGCCCCAGACACTGCCATACAGGGCTTGTTCGCCCTGGCTGCTGCGGTCCTGGATCTGCAGTTTGAAACCACCGGCGGCGCCCAGGCCTTCAACGGCAGGCGGCGGCACCACGAAGATCCGGGCGTCCTTAATCTGCTGCATGGCGCCGTTCACCTTGCCCAGAATGGCGTCCTTCGACAGCGATGAGGATGTTCGCTCCTCAAACGGCGACAGACCGAAGAACACGATGCCCTCGTTCGGCGCGGCCGAGAAGCCTGCGATGGACAGACCAGGGAATCCCACCGAGTTCACGATGCCGGGCACCTTGAGCGCGATATCGCTCATATCGCGGATGACTTTTTCAGTGCGCGTCAGCGTGGAGCCGGCCGGCAGTTGGGCCACGCCGATCAGATACTGCTTATCCGGCGACGGGACGAAGCCGCTGGGCACCGCGCCGAACATGACGGCTGTCAGGGCCAGCAGCACGCCGTACACAATCAGGGCGGCGGTCTTGCGCTTCAGGATGCCTTCCACGCCCCGGCTGTAAGCCTTGCTGCGGCGCTGGAAGAAGCAGTTAAACCAGTGGAAGAAGCGGCCAAAGAGCTTGTCCATGACCACCATGATCTTGTCCTTGGGCGCGTCGTGGGGACGCAGCAGCAAAGCCGCCATGGCGGGCGACAAGGTCAGCGAGTTGATGGCCGAGATCACGGTCGAAATCGCGATGGTGACTGCGAACTGGCGATAGAACTGGCCGGACAGGCCGGGCACAAAGGTCAGCGGAATGAACACTGCGCACAGCACCAGCGCAATCGCGATAATTGGTCCACTTACTTCGCTCATCGCCTTGTGCGTGGCTTCGTGCGGCGCCAGGCCGTCGGCAATGTTGCGTTCCACGTTTTCCACCACCACGATGGCGTCGTCCACCACGATACCGATGGCCAGCACCAGGCCAAACAGGGTCAGCGTGTTGATCGAGTAGCCCAGCAGGAGCAGCACGCCGAAGGTACCGACGATCGACACCGGCACTGCCAACAGGGGAATCACCGATGCGCGCCAGGTTTGCAGGAAGATGATCACTACCAGCACCACCAGCAGCACGGCCTCAATCAGCGTGTGCACCACTTTCTCGATCGAGGTCTGCACGAAGCGCGTGGGGTCGTACACGATGTCGTAATCGACGCCAGCCGGGAAGGATGCCTTCAGGCGCTGCATGGTGGAGCGCACGTTTTCCGACAGCGCCAGCGCGTTGGAGCCAGGCGCCTGGAAGATACCGATTGCCGCCGCTTCCTTGTTATTCAACAGGCTGCGCAGCGCATAGGAATTGGAGCTCATTTCGGCACGGCCCACATCCTTGACGCGCACCAGGGCGCCGGTCTTGGGATCGCTGCGTACGATAATATTGGAGAAGTCTTCTTCCGTAATCAGCCGGCCCTGGGCATTGACGGCCAGCTGGAAGTCGGTGTTGTCCACCGCAGGCGGAGAGCCCACCACGCCCGCCGCCACCTGGGTATTCTGTTCGCGGATGGCGCCCACCACATCGCTGGCGGTCATATTGCGCGAGGCCAGTTTCTGCGGATCGAGCCAGACGCGCATAGCATAGTCGCCGGAGCCGAAGAACAGCACCGAACCCATGCCGGGGATGCGCAGCAAATCGTCGCGTACATTCAGGTTGGCGTAGTTGCGCAGATAAAGCGCATCGTGGCTATTGTCCTTGCTGATCAGGTGAACCACCATGGTCAGGTTGGGCGATTGCTTTTCAGTCGTCACGCCAATCTGGCGCACGATGTCGGGCACGCGCGGCAGGGCGCGGTTGATGCGGTTTTGCACCGCCGTCTCGGCCTGTTCCGGCACGGTGCCGATCTTGAAGGTGACGGTGATGGTGACGCTGCCGTCGGCAGTGGCCTGGCTCTGGTAGTACAGCACATTTTCCAGGCCGTTGRTCTGCTCTTCCAGCGGCGTTGCGACCGTTTCCGAAATCACGCGCGGGTTGGCGCCGGGGTACTGGGCGCGCACCACGATCTGCGGCGGCGCCACTTCCGGATACTCGGAAATAGGCAGCTGGAAGATTGCCAGCAGGCCGACCAGGAAGATGAAGATCGAAAGGACGCTGGCGAGGCGCGGGTGCTCAATAAAATACTTTGAGATATCCATGGCGCCTCCTTAGCTCTTGGCTGCCGGGGCGTGTGCAGCGGGCGGCGGGGCGGGAATCGGCATGCCCTTCTCATCCACCTTCAGCACCTGAGGCGTGACTGGCGCGCCGGGGAAGGCGCGCAGCAGGCCGTCCACGATAATCAGTTCTCCTTCCTTCACGCCTTCCACCACGCGCATGCCGTCGATCAGGGCGCCAGGCTTCACATCGCGCTGTTCGACGATGTTGTTCTTGCCGACGACCAGAACGACTTTGCGCGTCTGGTCAGTGGTGACGGCGCGGTCGGGCACCACGGTTGCTGTGTAATTGCCGCTCCCGACTAGTTTCAAACGGGCGAACAGGCCAGGTATGAACTGGCCATCCTTGTTGTCGAACACTGCGCGGCCGCGCAGGGAAGCGGTGGCGGGATTCAGGCGGTTGTCCACGAAGTTCATCTTGCCTTCATGCGGGTAGCCTTCCTCATTGGCCAGGCCGAGGAAGATGATGTTTGGCGTATCGCGCGAAGAGACGCGCGTTCCTTCGCGGGCGGCCCGCATGTATTTCAGGTAGATCGCTTCGCTGGCATCGAAGTAAGCGTATACCTTGTCGGTGGAGACGACGGTGGTCAGCACAGGATCGCCCACATTCACCAGATTGCCTTCCGTGACATTGAAGCGCGAAGTCCGCCCTGCGATGGGCGAGGTGACGTTGGTGAATTCGAGATTGAGCTTGGCCTGGGTCAGGGCTGCTTCGCCGGCGCGGATCGAGGACTGTGAATTGTCCACTGCCGCCTTCAGCTGATCCAGCTCCTGCTGGCTGACGCCGCGTACCGCCACCAGCTTTTCGGCGCGCGCCAGTTCGGATTTATTCAGCGCCATCTGCGTGCGCGCCGCCTGCAGCTGAGCATCCGCGCGCGCTACTTCGGCCGCATAGGGGCGCGGATCTATAGTGAACAGCGGGTCGCCTTTCTTGACGATCTGGCCTTCCTTGAAGTGGACCTTCACCAGATTGCCTGCCACGCGCGCTCGCACGTCGACGGTGTCCGGTGCTTCGAGCCTGCCGGTGAATTCGTCGAACTCCTGGACCGTGCGCTTGACGACGGGAGCGACTGCAACGGCGGGCGGCTGGCCCTGCTGCTTGGATGGATCTTCCTTGGCGCCGCATGCGGCGAGGAGGACGACGACTGAGACAGAGACAATGCGTGCTGCGATTGTATTCATGGCGCGAACCCTTCAGAACTGCGTTGCACAGCGGGGGGTAACCGTTTATTACAGCGTCGCGCGCCAGAATATCATAAATATAATTAAGTTTAACTATGCCTATCGAAGAATGCCTGCGAGACTGCTGTAGTCGTCGGTCCAGAGGCGCTGGTTTGGTGATGGCGCCAGCGGCTGCGCGGCGCTGAAACGGGCCAGGCGCTCGGGCGGGCCGATCAGAACCCACTTCGCCGCATTGGTGCCGCGCGCCGGATTGCTGTGCGAGCTGACGATGTAGGCATGGCGGCCATAGTAGGCGGCCATTTTGCTCACCACCGGCGCCAGATTCAGGTAAAGGTTTGAGATCTGCACCGCCAGCACGCCGTCCGGCTTCAAGTGACGGAACCAGATGGCAAAAGCTTCGCGCGTGAGCAGGTGGGTGGGCACGGCGTCGCCGGAGAAGGCGTCCAGCATCAGCAAGTCGAAGTGCTGGGGCGCTTCGGATTCGAGGGTGAGGCGGCCGTCGCCCAGCGCCAGTTCGACCTTGCCGGGGCAATCACGCAGATAGGTGAAATGCGAGCTGGCGAACCGGCTGACCAGCGGATTGATTTCGTAGAAGCGGAAGACGTCACCGGCCTGGCAGTAGGCGGCCATGGTGCCTGCGCCGAGACCGATGATGCCGACGCGCTCTCCGGCGCCATCACGTGCGGCCTGCACGGCGATGCCGGCGCCACTATCGGTACCAAAATAGGCGGTGGGCCAGCGGCGGCGTGCCTGGTCGAGGTACTGGTAGCCATGCATGATGGCGCCGTGTTCCAGCTGACGCACGTGATCGTGCCCGCGCATGGCTTCCTGCACTTTGATGGTGCCGTAGAAGTTGCGGTCTTTGACTTCCTGGCTGCCGGGGCCGAACACGGTGCCGCCCCACATCATGGTCACCAGTGAGGCGGATACCAGCATCACCTTGGCCCAGCCACGGCCGATTTCATGCTTCCAGATCGCGGCAGCGACCACAATGAGTGTGGCGATGCAGGCGAGTGGGAGTTCGTAGTCGTCATTGAAGATCCGGGGCGCGAGCAGGGCGGTGAAAATGCCGCCAAGCGCGCCACCGCAGGCGATCATCAGGTAGAACGATGTCAGGTGCTTCGGCGCTGGCTTGAGGCGCGCCAGCTCGCCGTGGCAGCTCATGCAGAAGGCGAACACGCCGGCGCAGTACAAAGCGATCGGCCAGAAGATGCCGCGCGGGAGCAGGCTGGGATGGTCAATGCCGCCGATGAGCAGCGGCGTCAGGATCATCAGCAGTGGCAGGAAGATGCGGCGCTGATACCAGCGCGGGTTTTCGAAGCAGAGAATGAAGGTCAGCAGATAGATCGCCAGCGGCAGCACCCAGAGCAGGGGCATGGGGGCGATGTTCGCGGTCAGGTGACTGGTGGCCGCCATCAGGAAGACCGTCGGCACGGCGGCCAGTATGCACCATAGCAGCATGTCGCGCGTCGAGGGACCGCTGCCCTGCGCGCCGGCGCCGATGGACAGCGCCGACAGCGCGCCGATGGTACCGCCGCCCGCCGTGGCGAAATGGGCTTCGGGGCTGGCGTGATGAACGTGCTTCGATGAGCGCAAGGCCAGGCTCGCGCTGCAGGCGGCGAAGGCGATGAAGCCGATCGACCATCCTCCCGCGATCTGCGGCATGGTGAATTCGGGCTCGAAGAGCAGCGGGAAGCTGAGCAAGCCAAGCATCGAACCGAAATTGGACAGCGCGAACAGCCGGTAAGGCACGCTGCCCGGCCGCTCGCCTGCAAACCAGTGCTGCAGCAGCGGCCCGGTAGAGGACAGCACGAAGTAGGGCAGGCCGATGGTCGTTGCGAGCATCCCGAGCAGGAGCATGGCGGGATCGCTGGCCGGATCAGGCTTCCAGTAGACGCTTGGCGCTAGCGGCAAAGTCAGTATCGCGGCGACCAGCAGTGCGATGTGCAGCGCGGCCTGGCGGCGCGGCTTCAGATAGCGGGTGGTCAGGTGCGCATAAAAATATCCCAGCAGGAGCAGCACCTGGAACAGCAGCATGCAGGTGGTCCAGACGGCCGCCGATCCGCCGAACCACRGCAGAATCATCTTCCCCGCTACAGGCTGGACCTGGAACAGCAGAAAAGCGCTCAGAAAGATTGTTGCGGCATAAATAATGACCATTTATCTATATTAGGGCCATTCATACACAACAGGTGTTGGTTGAAGCCAACAGATGCAGCAAAAATCTCAAGCGCGCAGGACCAGGCTGGCTGCCAGCGCGATCATTGTGGCGCCCGTCAGCGCTTCGATGCCCTTCCAGACCATGGGGCGCTGGAACACCCCGGACAATTGCGCCGCACCGAAACCGAGGGCGGTGAACCAGAGCACGGATGCCGTCATCGCACCGAAGGAGAAGCCCATTCGCTGCTGGCTTTCCGGATAGCTGCCGCCGACGGAGCCGAGCAGCACGACGGTGTCGAGATAGACGTGCGGATTCAGCAGGGACAGCGCGACCACCGTGGTCAAGGCCTGGTGGGCATCCGGCGCGGCGGCTTCGGCGCCGAGGTTCAGCGATTTTGGCGTCAGCACGGAACGCCAGCTGCGCAGACCGTACCAGAGCAGGAAAGCGGCGCCCCCCCAGCGAGCGATGATCAGCAGGGTAGGAGAATTCTGAATGACGGCGCCAGCTCCGGCTACGCCCAGGGAGATCAGGACGATGTCGATGATGACGCAGGCAATCACCGTCAAGACGACGTGCTGTCGGCGGATTCCCATCCTTAACACATGCGCATTCTGAGCGCCGATGGCCATGATGAGGCTGGCTCCCAGGCCCAATCCGTTGACGTAGCTTTGCATTTCTTCCTCCTTTTTTGATGGCGGAATTGTCGCGCGGCTGGCGCTTGGAATGAAGCTGATTTAATATTTTTCAGTATTCATTAATTTCTCTAAACTTATGCTTCCCGATTCCCGTCAGAGCGAGGCCCTGCTTGCCATCGTCGACACCGGCAGTTTTGAGCAGGCGGCGGCGCAGCTGCATCTGACGCCGTCGGCTGTTTCCCAGCGCTTGGGCGCATTGGAAGCTGCGGTCGGCACGCCGCTGCTGATTCGTAGCCGGCCATGCCGTCCCACATCGGCCGGTCAGAAGCTGGTGCAATATCTGCGCCGCAGCCGATTACTGGAGCAGGAATTTCTGGCCGAATTGGCGGCGGACGACGCACAGCCCACGGCAATTGCTGTCGCGGTAAATAACGACACGCTGGGAACCTGGTTTCTGCCTGAATTGAGCGAATTCCTGATTCGCGAAAATATCCTGCTCGATATTATTCTGGACGATCAGGATCACACTTATACGCTGCTGGAAAAAGGGCTGGCGCTGGCCGGCGTATCCAGCGAGCCGAAACCCATGCGCGGATGCACGGCGCAATTTCTGGGAACCATGCGCTACCGAATGCTGGCGACGCCGGATTTCGTGCGGCGTTGGTTCCCCAATGGCTTTACTCGCGACGCGGGCAAAAAGGCGCCGCTTGCCACATTCGACCGCAAGGATTTACTGCAATCGAATTTCGTCAAGAAAGAACTGGGATTAATGCCGGGCGCTTATCCGGTCATTTATGTGCCCGCCAGCGATCCATTTGTGCACGCGATCAGGCTGGGCTTGGGTTATGGCATGCTGCCGGTTCAGCAATATGAAGACATGCTTGAAACCGGAGAATTGCTGGACCTGGCACCAGGAAAATATAAGGACGTTGAGCTCTACTGGCATTCCTGGCGCGTGCAGTCGCCGAAGCTGGAAAAGCTGACGGAGCAGGTGATCGCCGCCGCAGCGCGGGCATTGGGGCCACATGCCGAAAACTAGCTGAATCGCGCCAGGAGTTGGCGCGATCAGAAATAAAAAAGCCCGCCGAGGCGGGCTTTGAATTAATACATCCAGAACATGCGCTGGATTTCTTTGGTGTTATTCGTTTTGGTGAGTGCCAGCATCAAGAGAATACGGGCTTTCTGGGCATTCAGCGTATCGGATGCCACGAAGTCCAGTTCATCGTCATTTGCTTCGCCATTGCGGGCCACAATACCCTGACCAACGCGGCTGGCGCGAACGATAATCGTGCCATTCTTGCGAGCTGCGATGAGCGCAGGCTTAACTTTGGCAGCCAGACTGCCATCACCAGTGCCGGCGTGAATAATGCCTTTGGCGCCTGCCGAAATAAATGCATTCAGCGCAACCGGGCTCATATTCGCATAGCCATATACGATATCGACTTGCGGCAGGGACTGCAGATTCGAAATGTCGAATTCGGTTTCTACGGTATGGCGGCGGGTGGAAACATGGTAGAAGTAAGGCTTATTACCTTGCATATAACCCAGCATGCCCAGTTCCGGCGTTTTAAACGAATCCGGCGTCGAGGTATTGGTCTTGGTCACGTCGCGCGCGCCCTGGATTTGATCGTTCAGGGAAACCAGAACGCCTTTGCCAATTGCCTCCTGGCTGCCGGCCAGAATAACGGCGTTATAAAGATTCAGCGGACCATCAGCGGACAAAGCGGTGCCCGGACGCATGGCGCCAACCACCACCACCGGTTTGCGGCTCTTCACCACCAGGTTCAGGAAGTAAGCGGTTTCCTCCAGCGTGTCAGTGCCGTGGGTAATCACGATGCCATCCACGTTCGGCTGGGCCAGCAGGGTGTTCACGCGCTTGGCCAGGGTCAGCCAGTGCTCGTTGGTCATGCTCTCGCTGGCAATCTGGAACACTTGTTCGCCGGTCACGTTGGCGACCTTGCTCAGTTCCGGCACGGCATTGATCAGCTGTTGCACGCCGACGGTGGCAGCGGTATAGCCGACGGTCGTGGTCGAAGTGGCGCCGCTGCCGGCAATCGTGCCGCCGGTCGCCAGGATCATCACGTTAGGAAGTTTCTCAGCGTGGACGCTGAAAGCGAGCAGTAAGGAAAAGAGCGCGACAATGAATCGCATGGTCTGTTGACGAAGCATGAAATCTCCTGGGGAAACGGGAATGGGACGCATCTTATAGTAGTGGAGCCGTTTCGGAAACGTTTTATATATGGCATTTGTCTGAATTCTGGTGCAGTATGTCGTAGWCGGTTTCAAAATGATTTTTGCTGCAACGCAATAGCGTATGACGGGGGAACGTTGGAGACAGATGCACTCAGCCTGGCGGTTGTCATGCAAAGACGCCCGCTGAAAAGCCGCTGGCAACCGTATCAGTGGCAGCCTTGTGAGGTGGTGGTATCGCCGTGGGTGCGCGATGGCGCGCCGCGCTGTCTGCACGACGACCCATCCGACACGCGCTGGTTATATACCGGCTTCGAACTGCGCCTGTATTCCGATGAGGCGGAGGGGTATTTTCTCAATCTCGATTCGCGCGCGCCTTGCTGGTTTGTCATGTGGCGCATGAACGATGCCGAGCTGGCCGTTCCGCAGGTCGTTACCCTTTCCTATAATGAAGCTGCACGCATGATGGATGGCGGGGAGCAGGTCGATACCTTGCCCGCGCCGCCGTATATCGTGCGCCAGCTGGAGTCCTTCGTTCAGGAGTTTTACCGCCCTGAGCCGAAGCGAAAGCGCCGCAAGCCTTCGTTCGAAGGCGGGGCGGCAGTTCAGGAAATGGCGGAACAGGAGGTGATGCGCCGTGGCCGCTGAAACCTTCTTCGCGCGCTGGTCGCGCCGCAAGAGTGAGGCGAACCAGGAAGTCGCCGCGGTCCCTGTTGTACCTGAAGCAGACGCTCCCACCGAAGACGCTCCCACCCTGGAGCAGGTCGCCGCTCTCGGCGTGCATGACGATTTCACTCCCTTTGTCGCCCGCGGCGTGGACGAAACCGTGCGCCGCGCGGCCATGAAAAAGATATTCTCCGATCCACACTTTAATGTGATGGATGGATTGGATACTTATATCGAGGACTACAACAAGTTCGTGCCCATGACGGCCACCATGATCGCGGCGCTGAATCACGCGAAGGATTTGCTCGATCCGCTGGCGACGATCGCGCGCGAGGAGGCGGCCAGTGCGGGCACGTTGCCGGCATCACGCACCGCCATGGCGCCCGCCGCTGGGAACACCGCCGCCAACGCACAAGCCGCGCGTGCAGCCGCCCCTTCGGCCGCTGCCGCCGCTGCCGCCCAAGCTGTCGATGGCGCCCACGATGCCGGCTCTGCTGCCTCCGCCGCCCCCGCAGGCGACGCCGTCGATGTCGCCTCCGCGGCTGGCGCCGTCGCGCCGCAGGGCGCGCGCGTCACAATCTTCCCAGCCGAAAGCCAGGATGCCGATGAACACACGGATCAAAGTCTGTAACTGCAACCACACCATGCCGGTGGATGGCCAGGCGCTTGGCGCGGCGTTGGGGGAGGGCGCGTTGCCGGTGGCTTCGCAGCTGTGCCGCCGCGAGGTGGACAACTACATCAATACGCTGGAAGGCGGCGAGCGCCTCGTGGTCGCCTGCACGCAGGAACAGCCGCTGTTCGAAGAACTGGCGGAAATGAAGCAGACCGTCGCGCCGCTGCGCTTCGTGAACATCCGCGAAACCGGCGGATGGAGCAGCGAGTCGGCGCATGTCACGCCAAAGCTGGCAGCCCTGCTGGCCGCAGCACGCCTGCCTGATCCCGAGCCGGTGCCGGAAGTCGAATACCAATCCGAAGGCCGCGTCCTGCTGATGGGGCCTGCCGAGCGCGTGCTGCGCTGGGCCAGGCGGCTGGAGCGTGAACTGCAGGTGAGCGTGCTGCTGACCAGCGGCGACGCCTCGCTCACTGGCCGCCAGTGGCCCACCTGGACCGGCGCGCAGTCGCGCGTCGAAGGCTGGCTGGGCGCCTTCAAAGCCAGCTGGCAGCAAGCCAACCCGATCGACCTCGATCTTTGCACCCGCTGCAATGCCTGCATCAAAGCCTGTCCGGAAAACGCGATCGATCTGATGTATCAGGTCAATCTGAATGCCTGCAAAGACCATCGCGACTGCGTATCCGCCTGCGGCGCCATCGGCGCCATCAATTTCGACCGCCGCGACACCGAGCGAGAAGCCGAATTCGACCTGATCTTCGACCTGCACGAAACCCCGCTGCTGCGCATGCACCAGCTTCCGCAAGGCTACTTCGCCCCCGGCGCCGACGAAACCAAAGCCGCCGAACAGGCGCTCCAGTTGACGGAATTAGTCGGCATCTTCAGCAAACCGCGCTTCTTCCAATACAAAGACAGCATCTGCGCCCACAGCCGCAGCAAGCAGCCGGGCTGCAATGCCTGCATCGACATCTGTTCGGCGGAAGCGATCAGCGCAAACGGCGACCATATCAAGGTCAACCCGAGCCTGTGCGCTGGCTGCGGCGCCTGTGCCACGGTGTGCCCGTCCGGCGCACTGAGTTATGTGTACCCGCGCGCCTCGGATCTCGGCGCGACCATCAAGACCATGCTGGCGACTTACGCCAGGGCAGGCGGCAAGCGTCCCGCGCTGCTGCTGCATGGCGAAGGGCAGGGTGCGGAGCTGATATTGCAGCTTGGCCAGCTGGCGGGGGCGGGCGCCGCGCAAGGCCTGCCCGCGCGCGTGATCCCGCTGGCGCTGCATCACATCGCCTCGACGGGCATCGACGTCTGGCTGTCCGCCGTGGCCTATGGCGCATCCAACATCCTGGTGCTGGCTACGGGCGAGGAAGCCCCGCAACATTGCGAAGCGCTGGAACAGCAAATGGACATTGCGCAAACCATCCTGAATGCGCTTGGCTACTCCGGCCAGCACATGCAGCTGCTGCGCGCGAATAATGCGATGGAACTCGATACCGCACTGCGCCGTGTCGAGGCAGGGCTCACGCCCGCGCAGCCCGCGACCTTCAACCTGGCAGCACTCAAGCGCAACACGCTGGACTACGCGCTGACCCATCTGCTGGCGCAGGCGCCGCAACCGCAGCAGGAAATCGCGCTGCCGCACGGCGCGCCATTCGGCACGCTGGCCGTGAACAAGGATAGCTGCACGCTGTGCATGGCCTGCGTCGGCGCCTGTCCCGAATCGGCGCTGGCGGACAATCCCAATCTGCCGCAGCTGCGCTTCACTGAAACCAATTGCGTGCAATGCGGTCTGTGCGAAAAAACCTGCCCGGAAAACGCCATCACGCTCACGCTACGCCTGTTGCTCACGCCGGAAGCAAAACAGCCGCGCGTGATGAATGAGGCCCAGCCCTATCACTGCATCCGCTGCGACAAGCCTTTTGGCACGCTGCAAATGGTCGAGAAC
>NZ_JBFRDW010000034.1:0-17836 GCF_052113985.1 Pseudoduganella sp. RAF53_2
GCACGAAGATGATCAGATTGATGATGGTATGACTGACTTCCATTTCATGTCTCCTTATTTGCGCAGTACCGCACCGTCGGCGCACACCAGGGTGGCCTTCAGGATGTCGTCTTCGCGATCGATGGCCAGCTTGTCGTCCTTGTCGATGATCAGCTTGAGGAAGTCGAGCACATTGCGGGCGTACAGTGCCGACGCATCGGCCGCCACATGGCAGGCCAGGTCAGGCTCCCCGACAATGTGCACGCCGTGTTTGGTCACGGTTTTTCCCAGCTCGGATAGCGGGCAGTTACCGCCTTGCGCCACCGCCAGGTCCACGATCACGGAACCGGGCTTCATGGCCTTTACGGTTTCTTCGCCGATCAGCGTTGGCGCGGCGCGGCCCGGAATCAGAGCGGTGGTGATGACGATATCCGCCAGCTTTGCGCGTTCGTGCACGAGCTCCGCCTGCCGTTTCAACCACTCCGGCGGCATGGGACGCGCGTAGCCGCCGACGCCTTGCGCGATCTCTTTTTCCTCGTCGGTCAGGTAGGGCACGTCGATGAACTTGGCGCCCAACGATTCCACCTKTTCCTTCACCGGCGGCCGCACATCGGATGCTTCGATTACCGCGCCGAGGCGCTTAGCCGTCGCAATTGCCTGCAAGCCTGCCACGCCAACACCCATGATCAGCACGCGCGCGGCTTTGACCGTGCCTGCCGCCGTCATCAGCATCGGCATGAAGCGCTGGTAGGTGTTGGCGCCAACCATCACGGCTTTATAGCCCGCGATATTGGCTTGCGAGGACAGCACGTCCATCGACTGCGCACGGGTGATGCGCGGCACGGCTTCCAGCGCGAAGGCTTGCAATCCAGCGCTTGCCATGGCTGCGATATTCCCGGCGTCGAAAGGATTCAGCATGCCAATCAGCACGACGCCTGGTTTCATCAGCGTACGCTCATCCGCGTTGGGCGCGCGCACTTTGAGCACGATGTCGGCGCTAAACGCCTCGGCTGCGGAGCTTATCGTTGCGCCCGCAGCGGCATAAGCTTCATCGGTGACCGAGGCCTGGATGCCTGCGCCCGACTGCACGATCACCTGATGTTTCGCCGCGAGCTTCCTGACCGTTTCCGGCGTTGCGGCGACGCGAGTTTCCCCCGCCCGCGTCTCGGCGGGAATCCCGATTCTCATTTGCAGACTCCTGTCAGGCCGGCGTGAAGGCGGCCGCGTGCCGGGCGATGAATTCCTTTACGCTGGTGGCTTGTTGGCCAGTCAGCGTCATCACGTCCTCGCTCTGGCGATCGTAGCGGCCCGCGCGGTGCAGGTCGGCCATCACGGACAGGTGATTGACCAGGTGGATGGGCAGGCCCATTTCGATCAGCGCTTCGCGCCACGGCGCCAGCGGGATGTCCTGGTAGCTGATGTCGCGGCCCAGTGCCTCCCCGTACTCCCTTGCGTAGYCATGCATGTTCACGGAGCGCGGTCCGGTCAGGTGATAGGTCTTGCCGATATGGCCTTCCGGTGCAGACAGGATGGCCGCTACCGCGCGCGCCACATCGTCCGCCGCGATCGGCGAAGTCTTGCCGTCGCCGAAGGGCAGGCGGATCTGGTTGTCTTTCTTGACCGACGCCGCCGAGAAGCGCAGGAAGAAGCCTTCCAGGAAGACAGTCGGGCGTACCGTCACCACCGGCAGGCCCGACCACTCCAGGGCCTGTTCCGCCAGCCAGTGCAGCTTGTGCTGCGGGCTGTCGGTCGTCTCAGTGATGCTCATCTGCGACAGCGTCATCTGCGACATGTTCACGAACGTCTTGACGCCGCAATGTCTGGCCACGGCGGCCACGTTGACGGTGGCGGCCAGATAGGTGTCCGAAACGGACATGCCGAAGTAGATCGACTCGCAGCCCTTGATAATGCGGTGCATGTCTTCAAGGCTGAGCAGATTGCCGACGACGACTTCCGCACCCATATCGCGCAAGGCTTGCGACCGTTCATCTTCCTTGCGCACCATGGCGCGTACGCTGTGGCCGCGGTCGAGCAATAGCTGGGTCAGGGTACGGCCGATAGCGCCCACGCGGCCTGCCGCGCCGGTAACGAGGATAGGAGATTTGCTGGTCATGATGAGTCCTTTCAGGCCGCCAGTTTCAGGATGTCGATAACGTCGGCGGGCGAGCGTACCGGGCGGGGATTGGTATAGATGAAGAATTCTTCGCGCATGGTGGTTTCGCCGATCAGCTGGAACTGATCGGGACCGACACCAACTTCGGACAGGCTGGTAGGCAGGCCAAGCGAGATGCAGAACTCGCGGAAGGCTTCCGATGCACTCAACTCAGGCCTACCCAGTGCTGCCGCCAGCTCCTTCTGGGCTTCTTCAGCATTTGGGCGGTTGTAATCGAGGATGGCGGGCATCATCACTGGCGTGCACAGGAAATGCGGCACATGGCAGGTGCCACCCAGCACGTGGCCGATGGCGTGGCTGGCGCCCATCGGCACACGCGATTGCAGGCCGAAAGAGCACAGCCAGGACGCTGTCTGGCACTGGCGCGCGGCTTCCACATCATCGCGGTCGGCGCGTGCGCGCGGCAGCCATTTCGCCATCAGCGCCGGACCACGGAGTCGGTGAGCGGCGTGCCGCGCGGAGAGCATAGGGCTTCGATCGCGTGGTCCATGGCGCGCGTACCGGAACCCAGCAGCAGATCATCCGGTGCGTGGCGCAGCAGGGCAGGGTCCAGGATGATCGTGATCGGCATCATCATGCGGTGGAAGAAGGTCTGCTTCAGGTTACGGCGTGGATCGGTGACCAGGCAACCTGCATTGTATTCACCGCCGGACAGCGTGCTGGGAATGGCAATCATGCGCACGGTTGGGCCGCGGAAGTTTTTCAGACTCACACGTCCGGCGCTGTCGAACTTCACTTCGAAGCCATCCAGGCCGTCCGGATCGACGATGCCATGCTCCATGCACAAGGTTGCAATCTTTGCAGCGTCAACTACCGAGCCGCCGCCGACCGCAACCAGCAAGTCGGCTTTTGCTTCCAGCGCGGCGCGCGCGATCGCCACCGAGCTTTCGCGGGTGGTGTGCTGCGGCACTCCGTCATAAACGCCGGCGCAGCGCTCACCCAGTGCTTCGCGCAGCTTCACTATCTCATCAGTGCGTGTATTCAGGCTGCGGCTGACGATGAGGAAGACGCGCTGGCTGCCGAGGCGCTCGGCTTCAGCGGCCAGCGACTGCGCGGCGGGCCTGCCGAAATCCACGCGTTCCATGGCGGGGAAGAGGTGCGTGCCTTTTTCATGCATGGTGATATCTCCTGTCGATTTTATTTCCGAATTCGAGCTTGCGTGATGCAGTATGTGCGAGTAACATGACAGTGTCAAGTTTAAATTCTGAGCTAAAGGAACGCCTTCATGCCATCTTACACAGCACCTTTGCGCGACGTGCGCTTCCTGCTGGAGCAGGTACTAGATTACGAAGCCACGCTCGCCAGCCTCGATGGTTATGAAGATGCTGGCCCCGACGTCATCATGGCGGTGCTGGATAGCGCCGCGACCTTTGCGCGTGACGTCGTCCTGCCGATCAATCTGCCCGGCGATGATGTGGGCTGCACATATGAAGGCGGTGCCGTGCGCACGCCTCCCGGCTATCGAGAGGCATATCGTCAATATTGCGAAGCTGGATGGACGGCGCTGGCGGCCGATCCGAAGTACGGCGGCCAGGGCCTGCCTGCTTCGCTGGGGCTGATGGTGCGCGAGTTCGTGGCTTCGGGTTCCATGTCTTTCGGGATGTATGCAGGCCTGTCGATGGGCGCCTACCGCGCGATCTCGGCCCACGGCAGTGAGGAGCTGAAGGAGCGCTATCTGTCGCAGCTTGCGTCGGGCATCTGGACCGGCACCATGTGCATGACCGAGCCGCAGGCCGGCTCCGACCTGTCGCTGCTGCGCACTCGCGCAACGCCAGCCAGTGATGGCTCGTTCCGTATCACCGGCACCAAGATCTTCATTTCGGCCGGCGAGCATGATCTATCCGAAAACATTGTCCATCTGGTGCTGGCGCGCTTGCCTGATGCACCGGCCGGTACACGCGGCATCAGCCTGTTCGTGGTGCTCAAGCTGTTGCCTGGCACGGGCGAAGAAAATGGCGTGAGCTGCGGCTCCATCGAACACAAGATGGGTATCCGCGCTTCCGCCACTGCCGTGCTGAACTTCGACGAAGCGCAAGGCTGGCTGCTGGGTAAGGAGAACGGCGGCATGCAGGCCATGTTTACCATGATGAATTCCTCGCGCGTGGGTGTGGCGGTGCAAAGCCTGGGCGCGGCGGAACTCAGCTACCAGAATGCGCTGGCTTACGCGAAGGATCGCCGCCAGGGCCGCGCTACTAATGGCAATGGTGCAGGCCCGGACAGCATCATCCAGCACCCGGACGTACGCAAGGCGCTGTTGACCATGAAAGCGCTGGTTGAAGGCGCGCGTGCACTGTACATCGACGCTGCCATTGGCCTGGACGTGCGCGCCCGTCATCCCGATGCCGCCACGCGCGATCAGGCCGAAGAAGAACTGGCGCTGCTCACGCCAGTCCTGAAAGCCTTCATCAGCGAGTGCGCGCTGGAAGTGACGTCGCTGGGTATCCAGATTTTTGGCGGCCACGGCTATGTGCACGAGCACGGCATGGAGCATCTGTACCGGGATGCGCGCATTGTGCCGCTGTACGAAGGTACCAATGCCATTCAGGCGCTGGACCTGGTGCATCGCAAGATTGGCCAGAACGAGGGCAAGGCGCTGCAGCGCTACCTGAGCCGCATCGACAGCGAGCTGGCGGCAGCCGCCGGCCAGCCGCAACTGGCAGGGCTCCATTGCGCACTGTCTTCGGCCCAGTGCCTGCTGCGTACCGCCAGCGAAAACATGCGGACATGGAGCGCAGCGGGTGATGCGCCGCGCATGGCCGCCACCGCATCCGACTATCTGCGCCTGTTCGGCCTTGTCGCAACGGGCGGCATGTGGCTGCGCATGGCGCGTGTGGCGCTGGACGCCAGCGAAGATCCCGATTACCTCCAGGGCAAAGTCAAGACAGCTGCCTACTTCGGCGCCAACCTGCTGCCGGAGACGGCGCTGCTGGCGAAACGTATCGAACAGGGTGGCGCCACGCTGGCTGCACTCGCCGAGGAGGAGTTCTGATGAGCGCCGACAAGAAGCCTGGCAATGGCCCGCTGTCCGGCGTACGCATCCTCGATCTCTCGTCCATTGTGCTTGGTCCGCTGGCGACACTGACGCTGGCCGGCCTTGGTGCGGACGTCATCAAGATCGAATCGCCGGAGGGCGACAATGTGCGCGAAGCGGGCGTAATGCGCAAGGAAGGCGAGGGCATGGGCCATGTGTTCATGCACAACAACCGCGGAAAGCGCAGCGTGGTGCTGGACCTGAAACAACAAGCGGCGCGCGAGGTGCTGCTGCGCCTTGCGCAGGATGCGGACGTGCTGCTGTCGAATATTCGTCCTGCTGCCATGAAGCGTCTTGGGCTGGATTACGCCGCCATGCAGACGGTGAATCCGCGCCTGATCTATGTGAACGCCTGCGGCTTCAGCGCCAAAGGCCCTTATGCGGACCGTCCTGCTTACGACGATCTGATTCAGGGCGCAACCGCGCTGCCTTGGCTGATGCAGCAATACGGCAGCACGCGTCCGGCCTATGCGCCGGTTTCGCTGGCCGACCGCGTCACCGGTCTTCATGTTGCGTATGCGATCACGGCCGCGTTGTACGCGCGTGAGCGCAGCGGCGTGGGGCAGGAAGTGGAGGTGGCGATGTTCGAAAGTGTCGCACACTTCGTGCTGGCAGACCATATGGCGGGCCGCAGTTTCGTGCCGGACGAAAGCGAGTCGGGCTATGACCGGCTGCTGTCGCACGACCGCGCGCCGTATCGCACCAAGGACGGCTATCTCTGTGTGCTGATCTACAACGACAAGCACTGGCGCAATTTCTTCAACGCGATTGGCCGTCCCGAGATGTTCAGTGATCCGCGCTTCATCACGCAGCGTGCCCGCTCGCGCAATATCCGTGCTGTGTATGCCTGGGTGGCGTCTGTCATGCCCGAACGTACTACCGCCGAATGGCAATGGCTGCTGGACGAAGCGGACATTCCGCACCAGACCATCAATTCCATCGACGACCTGCTGGACGATCCTCACCTGCGCGCGACTGGCTTCATCGGCGAAGACGAACAGCCAGGCCAGGGCCGCGTGCGCACGGTGGGCAATCCGACCAGCTGGTCCGGTACGCCTTTGGGTGCGCTGCGTCCCGCACCGGGACTGGGACAGCACAGCGCCGAAGTCCTGCACGAAGCGGGCTACACCGATTCCGATATCTCCCACCTGGCCGGCAGCGGTGCCGTTGTTCTTGGCCGTACTTACACCTCTTCCAATTAAAAGGAACCACCATGTTTACGAAAGATCTGATGAAGGGCAAGCGCATTCTGGTTACCGGCGGCGGCTCAGGCCTGGGCAAGGAAATCGCAGCCAAGTATCTCGAACTGGGCGCAGACATCTATATCTGCGGCCGCCGTGAGAGTGTGCTAGAGGAGACTGCCCGCGAGCTGATGGACCGCTTCGGCGGCAAAGTCAAAGGCATCGCCGTCGATATCCGCAATGCCGAGGCGGTGGATGCGATGGTGGAGGAAATCTGGAAGGAAGGTCCGCTGACTGGTCTGGTCAACAACGCGGCAGGTAATTTCGTCAGCCGCACCGAAGACCTGTCCAGCCGCGGCTTCGATGCGATTGCCAACATCGTCCTGCACGGCACTTTCTACGTGACGCACGCGATTGGCCGCCGCTGGATCGAGCAGAACCTGCGCGGTAGCGTGGTATCCATCCTGGTCACCTGGGTCAATAACGGCGGGCCTTTTGTGGTGCCTTCCGCGATGTCCAAGGCAGGTGTGAACGTGATGACCAAGTCGCTGGCGGTGGAGTGGGGGCGCTACGGGATTCGCCTGAATGCGATTGCGCCGGGAGCGTTCCCGACCGACGGCATGAGCAAGCGCCTGTATCCGGGCCGCGAAGACTCCGGCCGGGATGAGGGTAGCCCGATGGGCCGCGTGGGCGAGATGTCGGAGCTGCAGAACCTGGCCACCTTCCTGATGGCGGATGGCGTGGAGTGGCTGACTGGCCAGACGCTGACCATCGACGGCGCCAATTCGCTGGCCACCGGCGGTAACTTCTACCACTTCAAGGATTGGTCGGATCAGGATTGGGCCAATGCGAAGACGTCGATCAAGGCCCTGAACGATAAAGACCGCGCAGCGCGCACGGCCGCGTGACGGCATAGACGGCGGATCAATGATCCGCCCTACGCGAAATTGCGGTGCGGCGGGACACTGGCGCCGCCGGATTCACCCGGCATCGTAGGGCGGGTCATTGACCCGCCGTAGCGGGCGCTTAGCCGGCTTTCGCGGTCTTGCGCGCGCGAGGCGCCGGCTTCTCTGCTGGCGCAGCTTCGCCGGATTCACGCACCTGCGCCGCCTTCAAACCATCCAGCAGCACGGTGGTAACACTGTCACACACCTGATCAATCTTCGCATCCGGCACCTGGAACAAGCCGCTGTCGCGGTCCGCCAGCAGTGTGGCAAGTCCGTGCATGCCCGACCAAACCGCCAGCGCCGAATAGCGCGGCGGGCGATCGCTATTGCTGTCGGCCGCCATGAATTCGGCGATGGAATTGCTGAGGAACTGGAAGGAACCTGCGCTGGCCTCCATCAGTTCCGCATGTTTGCGCTTGTCCGGGATGCGCGTGCCGAACATCAGGTGGAACAGCTCCGGATGGCGCAGCGCGAAGGACACGTACACGCGCATCACCACGCGCAGGCGCTGCTCCTTGGTCATGCCATCCTTGAGTGCGGCCAGGCGTTCGCCCATCAGCACGCGGAAACCTTCGGACGCAATGGCGGCCAGCAGGCCTTCCTTGTCGCCGAAGTGGTGAGTCGGCGCAGTCTGCGACACGCCAACCATGCGCGCCACCTCGCGCAGCGACAGCTCGGCTGCGCCGCGCAATTCAATCAGTTCCACGCCGCGTTTGACCATCTCCTCGCGCAGGTTCCCGTGGTGCCATGCGCCTTTCTTGCCCGTTTTGCCGCTGGCGGCTGGTGCGGCGTTCTCGTCTTTATCTGTCTGCATAATCTTTGCGTTGAAAGGATTCCGTACTGTCCAAGCCCGCACAATAGCATAAGCTGTTGCATCAAGCCTCACTTAAGTCTCCGAATAACACTGTTAACTTGACAGTGTCATATTAGCAGCCAATACTGGATTGGTCGAGATCGACATTCCATAAAAATCACGGAGACTAAAGTATGAGCAAGAAGATTTTTGCGTCCGCGGCGCTGGGGGCTTGTGCCAGCCTGGCCTCGGCCCAAAGCAACGTCACCATCTACGGCACCATCGATGGCGGCGTGCGCTATCAGACCAACACGGATGCAAACGGAGGCAGCATGGTGACCCAGACTTCCGGCCACTACCTCGCCAATCGGCTTGGATTCAAAGGCGAAGAAGACCTGGGCGGGGGACTGAAGGCGACGTTCACCCTGGAGAGCGGCTACTTTGTGGATACTGGCGCGCAGGACGTTGCGGGTTCGCTGTTCAACCGTACCGCCGCTGTGGGCCTGAGCAGCAATACCTATGGTTCGATTCTATTCGGTCGCCAGTACACCATCGCCTACCGCATCATCGGCACCTACGATCCTTTCAGCTTCCGCTTCCCAACCCTGGCGCCCTTGATCAGCGGTGCGGGCACCAGCCTGCCCGCAGCGGCGGTGACTGCGGGCCTGGGCGCTTCAGCCACTTCGGGTACGCGCTTCAATAACGACATTCAGTACACCGGCACGTTCGGCGGCCTGACTGCGCGCGCGGAGTATGCAGCGGGCGAGCAGTCCGGCAATAACCGCTCCGGCTCTGCGCGTGCGATCGGCGGCACCTATACCTGGAATGGCTTTGCTGGCGGTGGCGCCATCACGCAGAAATACAATGCGCTGGGGTTCCGCAATGTGTCGCGCACCTTTGGCGCAGCGTGGAGTGGGGAGCAGTTGCGGCTCACCGCCGGCTATGTGCGCGAAACGCAGGATGCGCCAGCGCGCGGGTTTGGCAATCGTATCTACTGGGCTGGCGTCGGCTACAAATTCACGCCGCAGATTTCGGTTACCGGCGCCTACTACCGTACCGATTCGCTGAGCGCGGGACTGGATGGCCGCCGTGAACTGGCGATCATCGGCGCCAGCTATGCCTTCAGCAAACGCACCCTGATCTACGGCGGCCTGGATAAGAACCGCTATCAGGGGGCGCTGATTCCGACTACCCGGCAGACGGGCCAATTCGGCGCCGCTACCGGGATTCAGACGAGCTTCTGACGATCAGAAGATCTCGAACAGGCCGGCGGCTCCCATGCCGCCGGCAATGCACATGGTCACCACGGCGTATTTGGCGCCACGTCGACGGCCTTCAATCAGCACATGGCCTGCCAGGCGCGCGCCCGTCATGCCGAATGGATGGCCGATCGAGATCGCGCCGCCATTCACGTTCAGGCGATCCGTTGGCAGACCGAGGCGATCGATGACGTACAGCGACTGCGAGGCAAAGGCTTCGTTCAGTTCCCACAGATCGATGTCTTCGATCTTCAGGCCGAAGCGGTTCAGCAGCTTGGGTACGGCGAAGACGGGAGCGATGCCCATTTCATCCGGCTCATTGCCCGCTACCGCTAGTCCGCGAAAAGCACCGAATGGACGCAGATTGGCGCGTTCGGCTTCGCGCGCGTCCATCAGCACGCAGGCCGAGGCGCCGTCCGACAGTTGGGAGGAATTGCCTGCCGTGACAAATTGATCCGGGCCGCGCACGGGCTCCAGTTTTGCCAGCGCAGCGTAGGTGGTGCCGGGACGATTGCAGTTGTCGGCGTCCACCGTTACCTCGCGGTGCGTGACTTCGCCTGTTTCCTTATTCTTGACCGCCATGGTGGTGGTGCAGGCGATGATCTCGTCGCGGTAACGGCCCGCAAGCTGGGCTTCCTCGGTGCGGCGTTGGCTCTCGGCCGAGAACACGTCCTGCGCTTCCCGGCTGATGCCGTAGCGTGCTGCGACGATGTCGCCGGTGTCGATCATGGGAAGATAGATGTCCGGCTTGTGTTCCACCAGCCACGGATCGGTGCCTGCGCCTTTCTCGCGTGTGACGATGTGGGAAATGCTTTCCACGCCGCCTGCAATCATTGCCGGAACGCCGTCAGCCACAATGCGGCCTGCCGCCATGGCAATTGCCTGCAGGCCGGACGCACAGAAGCGGTTCACCGTGGTGCCGGCGATGCTCAGCGGCAGACCAGCACGCACCACCGCCTGGCGCGCAACATTGCGTCCGGTCGTACCTTCCGGGTAACCGCAGCCAATGATGGCGTCTTCGATCTGTTCAGGATCGATACCGGCTCGCTCAACGGCAGCGCGCACGGCGAAAGAGGCCAGGGTAGGGCCGGGGGTGATATTGAATTCGCCCCGGTGTGCCTTGGTCAGCGGCGTACGGGCGGTAGAAACGATGACTGCTTCGCGCATGATGGATTCCTCTTCCTGTGGACTGATCTGAATTTATATCTTAACGCTGTAAAGTTTAACTTGCAAAGGGAAATTTCGGCGCGTAATCTTGACGATGTAAATCAATTCCAATACAGGAGACAAAACATGCAGCACAAACCAAGCCTGACCGCTCAGCTGAGCGCCATTCTTGCGCGGCGCGAAACAGGCGGTACGCCGTTCAATATCAACGCCCACTTGAACGCTGTGCTGGAAGGGATCGGCATTCGCCCCGAAAGCACGGGCGGTGCGATCACCTTCAGCGGCGCCGATCCCATCGTGCCCAGCGTGTTTCGCCTGGGCTCAGCGGCAGGTACGGCGCTGATGGCGAAATCGGCGGCCATGGCTTCGCTGTGGGCCATGCGCACGGGGGAGGGGCAGAATATTTCGCTCGACATCCGCAAGGCGCCGCGCCGCCTGTGTCCTTTCTTCGAGCGGCGCTGGGAGAAGTTGAACGGTTACCCGATCCGCAACAATGCCGATCCTGACAATCCCTTCATGCGCGCTTTCTTCGAAGCCCGCGACGGCCGCTGGGTGATGCCCTTCAACCTCTATCCGCGCATGCGTTCGGAAACCATCCGCATGCTGGGCTGCTCGGACGATTACAACGCCATCGCCGCCGCTATTGCGAAGCGGGATGCGCACGAACTCGAACTCGAAGGCGCAGAGCGCAAGGTAGTGATGCCGGTGGTACGCACGCTGGAAGAATTCATGGCAGAAGAACAGTACCGTGACCATCTGTCGGCGCTGCCGCTGATTCAGATCGAAAAAATTGGCGAGTCGGAACCGGAGCCGTTTTCGGCCAATCCGTCATCGCCGCTGGAAGGCATCCGCGCACTGGGTCTGGCGCGTGTGATTGCTGGCGCCTCGATTGGACGCGCCATGGCCTTGCACGGCGCGGACGTGCTGAATATCTGGCGTCCCACCGATCATGAGATCGACACCATGTACGCCACCGCCAACGTAGGCGTGCGCTCGTCGCTGCTGGATATCGCCGAGCCGGAGGGCAGGGCGCGCATGGCTTACCTGCTGAAGGATGCGGACGTGTTCTATTCCAACCGCCGCCACGGCTTCCTGGAGCGGCATGGCCTGACGGCGCGGGAAGCGGCGGAAATCCGTCCCGGCATCGTGCACGTCTCCATCAGCCTGCACGGTGAAACGGGACCGTGGGCCAATCGCGCAGGCTTCGACCAGACGGCTGGCGCAGTCACCGGCGTGATGTCGCTGGAGGGCCGCACCGATGCGCCCCAGCTGCCGCCGGTCATGGTCGTCAATGACAATATTGTCGGATGGCTGTGCACCGCGGGCGCGGTAGCGGCCCTGATGCGCCGCGCAAAAGAAGGCGGCAGCTACCGCGTCCACGTCTCTCTGACACGGGTGTCGCTGTGGCTTTACTCGATGGGCATCTTCGACAAGGAATACGCCCACGGCATCGCGGGTAAGGGGGGAGATCACATGCAGCTGGAGCCGGAGCTGTTCAGCGCCGACACGCCGGCAGGCCACTACCAGGGCGTGACGGACCAGGTGGTGATGTCGCGCACGCCGGGCGCCTATCGTACCGTGTTTGTACCGCGCGGCTCCTGCAAACCGGAGTGGCTGGCGTAATCCATTTTTTCTCTTGCATTGCTTAAAGAATGGGTCTAATCTTTTCAATGTCAAGTTTTGATCTAAACTTATAACGGAGACACCTGATGCAAAAACTTTATGGACTTGCCGCCGCCGTCGCCCTGGCGTGCGCGCTGCCTGCCTACGCCCAGCAGCCTACCTTCAAGGTGATGCTGATCGATCCGCTGTCCGGCCCTCAATCGGCCACACTGGAGCGCACACTGCCCAATTTCAAATGGGCAGTGAAGCGCGACAATGATGCGGGCGGCATGGCAGGCGCCAAGGCGGAGCTGGTGACTTGCGACAGCAAGTTTAACCCCAAGGACGGCAAGAATTGCCTGGATCGCGCTATTGGCGAGGATATCCACTTCATCATCCAGGGCATTGGCTCCAACATCACTCTGACCCTGCTGGACGCGATCGAGAAGTACAACGCGCGCAATCCCGGCAAGGAGATCATCCTGATGAACTGGGCGGGCCTGGATGAGGAAATGACCAACAAATACTGCTCCTACTGGCAATTCCGCACCGATGGCCATATCGGCATGAAGGCGAAGGGCATGATCACCTATCTGGCCGAGGACCCCAGCATCAAGAAGGTCTACCTGATGAATATGGATTACCAGATGGGCCAGAATGCGGAAACCGCCATGCGCCGCTTCCTGAAGCAGCTGCGTCCGGACATCCAGATCGTCGGCTCCCAGCTGCACCCGCCGAGCCGCGTGCAGGACTTCACGCCTTACGTCGCCAAGATCAAGGCCGCCAATCCGGACGTCGTCATTACCGCCAATATTGGCACCGACCTGAATCGCCTGATCCGCGCGGGCAATGATATCGGCCTGAACGCGAAATGGATGACCACCTTCGCTTCGCAGCACGGCCAGGTGACGGCCATCGGCGAGAAGGGAGTCAACAAGGTGTACCAGTCTTCAGATGCGGTCATGAGCATGGACGATCCGGCCATGGACAAGCTGCAGGACGATTCGCATGCCGACGGCTTCGGCGACATGGAGAGCTACCGCGCCTACCGCAGCTGGGCCTTCCTGGCGGGCGCCATCCGCAAGGCCAATTCGCTGCAGCCGCTGAAAGTGGCAAAGGCGATGGAAGGGCTGACGGTTGGCGTGGGCGGTTACCAGGCGACCATTCGTCCTACCGACCACCAGGCGCAGCTGCCCATCGTGATCTCTGCGTTGACGGCCGATGCCAAGTACAAGCAGGAAGGCACGCCCTGGGGTTTTAAACTGATCAAGAGCTATAAGGCCGACACCATGAGCGAGCCGACTTCCTGCAAGATGAAGCGCCCGGCAGGCGCCTGACGCTTCACTTCTTCCTGCCGCCGTTCAGTGTTGCCAGAACATTGACGGCGGCCAGCACGAACATCCCCAAGCCCACCGAAGCAAACAGCCAGTGCACGCTGGCGCCGAGGCGCTGTGCAATCCAGCAGCCACCGAGTGCCGCTACCATGCGCAGCGCGGCGCCAAACGCTGGTACGGCGACCTGGCCGCGGCCCTGGGCCGCGAAGTAGAAGGCCTGTCCGAGGCCGAAGAAGCCGTAGCAGGGGCCTGCGATGTGCAAGTAAGCGACGCCCGTGCTGATCATGTGCGGATCTGCGCCGAAGGTCCCGATCCAGGCTTCCGGCCACAGCGCGGCGACCAGGCCAATCACTTCACAGATGACGAAGGCCACCGCTGCGCCCGTCCAGGTGACGCGCGCCGCACGAGCGAGGTCGCCAGCACCCAGACTGGTCGCAATCAGCACGCTGATGGGGATGCCTAGGCCGAAGGTCAGCGGGATCACCATGTATTCGAGCCGGTTGCCCGCACCRTAGCCGGCGACGGCCGATACGCCATGTAAAGCCACGAAGCCAGTCACGCCTGCAATGGTCAGGTTGGCGCTGGTGCCGACAATGGAAGACCACGCGCCCACACGCAGCAGGTCGCGCAGCGGCATCCAGTGCAGGCGGGGCGGTCTTGCCGCGGGCCGAACGAGGCACTTGCCGCGCCACAGGTGCCAGATGAAGATGATGCATCCGGCCAGATAGTACAGCACGATCGCCGCGGCGCCGCCCGCCACGCCCAAACGCGGCAATGGTCCGAAACCGAAGATCAGGGCAGGCGACAGGGGTAGCAGGGCGACCGCGCCGCCGACAACGACCAGTGTGGGCAAGGTCATCGCGCCGGTGCCGCGTATGACGGCAGCAAGCAGATTGAAGATCCAGATCAGCATTGCGCCGCCAAATACGATGTGCGAGTAGCTGAGTGCCGCGCGCAGCACCTCGCCTTCGCCTCCCATCAGACGGTACAACGCGGCGCCACCAGTGAGCAGGAGCACGGTGGTGAAGGTGCCGAAGGCCAGCGCCGCCGCCAGTGCGTACCAGGCCAGATCCGCTGCGCGCTCGCGCCGGCCCTGTCCGAGCGCACGCGCGACCGCGCTGATGATGGCGCCGCCCATCGCACCGCTGGACATGGTCTGCACCAGGATCAGCACAGGGAACACCATCGACAGCCCGGCCAGAGCATCGATGCCGAGACGGGAAACGAAATAGGTTTCGATCAGTCCCACCGAGGACTGCGCCAGCATCACCAGCATATTGGGTGCGGCCAGGCGCAGCAGAGTAGGCAGGACGGGCGCCGTCAGCAGGCGCTGTGTGCGGGCGTCGAGCGGCGCCCGGGGACCGGGTGTGGACCCGGCCGCATGGGTATTGTCAGGCATAAGGAGGCACTAGCGGAACAGGCGTCGCATCAGGCGCAGTCCAGCAGCGCCGGCAAGCAGTGAAATCAGCGCCACCGCCCAGTGCACGGGCTGGTGTGGCGATACGTCGAAAGCCAGCGCGCCAGTAAGCAGTTTGACCGGCTCGGTCTGATCTGCGGACCATGCCTGCGTCATTTCAACCATCATGACGAAGCCCGCCACCGTCAGCAGAGTAAGCAGGATGGCCACAATGCAGCTGAATACCACATGGCCAAGGCCCTTGCTGGCATGCAGGCGCACCAGCGTCGTACGTCCACTGGACAATGCGCCGACCAGCCCATGCTGCGAGAAGACGATAACGATCAGCAGGAAGGCACCCTGGTACAGCGGCCATGCTTCGGTCAGCGACGACAGGTGGGCCGACGTCACCGTGATCAGCAGCGCACCGAGTACCGGACCGGCGAAGGTAGTAATGCCGCCGATATAGGTGTGCAGCATGACGGATGCGGTCTGCGTCAGGCCGAAGGTGTCGGTGGTGACCACCTGCAAAGCCAGTGCATACAGCGAACCCGCAATGCCGGCAAAGCCGCCGGACAACGTCAGCGCGATACCGCGCACGGTCACAGGACTGAAGCCGACGAAGGAGATGCGGTGCGAGTTGTCGCGGGTGGCATTCATCAGGCGTCCCAGCGGCGTGCGGGTGATGGCAAACATGGCCAGCGCCGCAATCCAGGTCCAGCCCGCGACCAGGAAATACATGGCGCGTGGATCGCCAAAGTCCACGCCCCAGCCATTGCCGGTGGCGGGATCGAGTCGAATGCCCGAATCGCCGCCCGACCACGACACCATGATGATGGAGGCCGAGAAGACCAGCTGCCCGATCGCCAGCGAAATCATGGCGTAAGTCGTGCGGTCATGACGCACCGTGAAGGTGGCCAGCACGGCGCCCACCAGCAGGGCTGCACCGCCGCCCGCCAGCGGTAGCAACACGACAGGCGCAGCTGCCCCGTAGTTGTTCAGCAGATGGCCCGTGACGTAGGCGCCGACACCGAAATAGAGCGCGTGGCCGAAGGACAGCAGGCCCGTACCACCCAGCAGCATATTGTAGGCCAGCGCGAAGGTGATCGCGATGCAGGATTGGGTCAGGATCGAGAGGCCCAGCATGCCGGAGAATGCGAAAGGCAGCGCGGCCATAATCAGGAATACGGCCGCCCAAGGCGCGGCGCGTTGCGCCAGCGGACGTTGCTTGGGCAGGTAGGCCGCATAACGCGCGGCCGGCGTTGGTGTCATCATGTCCATCATTCTTTCTGCCCCATCAAGCCGCGCGGACGGAACAGGAGAACCGCGAGGACCATTGCGAAAGGAATCAGCGGCGCGAAACGGCTGACAGGTTCTGCCAGCGCGTCAACGCCGGCGGCCCAGTGCTGCATCGGGCCAAGCAGTTCGGCCCAGCTCAGGCCCGTGGAAATCGCCAGCGTCTGCAGCACACCAAGCAGGATCGACGCAATGAAGGCGCCAGCCAGCGACCCCAGGCCGCCGACCACGATAATGATGAACAGCTGCGTACCCAGCTGGTTGGCCATGCCCGGCTCGGTGCCGAGGATATTGCCGGCCAGCGCACCGGCCAGTCCCGCCAGCGCGGCGCCCAGCACGAACACGCCGGCGCGCAGGGCAGGCAGGTTATGGCCAAGCGAGTTGACCACGTCCGGATGGGACAGGGAAGCGCGCACCGTCACACCGATACGCGTCGTCTTCAACATCACGAACAGGCCGGCCAGCACCACCAGCGACATGCTGAGTGCAAAGAAGCGGTAGGCGGAATACTCGATGCCGTTAATGGTGAGCAGGGCGAAGTCCAGCGAAGCTGGAACCTGGTATGCGACGGGCTGTTTACCCCACACCAGCGTGACCACTTCCACCAGAACGAAGTCCAGCGCAAAGGTGAACAGCAGGGGGCCAAGCAGGCCATAGCGCATCACGTGGCGCAAACCGTAGCGCTCGACCAGTGCGCCCAGCAATGCGCAGCATAGGGGCGCTGCCACCAGGCCAGCCCAGAAGCCAAGACCGAACAGCTGGGCAAAGGTGTAGCTGAAGTAAGCGCCCAGCATATAGAAGGCGGTGTGGGCGAAGTTCAAAACGCGCAGCATGCTGAAGACGAGCGTCAGGCCGGCAGCCATCAGGAACATCAGCATGCCGTAGGTGACGCCATTGAACAGGCCAAGTGCCAGTGTTTCCATGTTCAGACCTCCAGCCAGTTGGCGCGCACGCGCGGATCGGATTCGAATTGCCCCACCGTGCCGTCGAATACGATGCGGCCATGGCCCATCACGTTCACACGGTCGCACAGCTGCAGCGCAATGGTCAGCTTTTGCTCGACCAGCAGGATGGCCACGCCTCGCCGGGCCACTTCTCGCAGCAGGGTTGCCACCTGGTCGACCATGGACAGGCTGAGCCCTTCGGTCGGCTCATCGACCAGGATCAGGCGCGGTTGCCCCATCAGCGCGCGGCAGATGGTCAGCATCTGCTGCTCACCGCCGGACAGTACGCCGCCGTGGGTATTGGCGCGGCGCTTCAGGTTGGGGAACATTTCAAGGAATTCATCTTCGCTCCAGGCCGGGCCTGCGCAGTCTTCGTAGCCGTGGAAATTGCGTCCGCGCTTGCCGACGGCAAGGTTTTCGCGCACCGTCAGGTCGGGGAAGATGCCCCGGTCTTCCGGCACGTAAGCGATGCCGCAGCGCGTGATGGTGTGCGTGGGGGCCTTGCCGATTTCGCTGCCCGCCATGGTCACGCTGCCGCTGCCGCGCACCAGGCGCATGATGGCCTTCAGAAGAGTGGAGCGTCCGGCGCCATTGCGGCCCAGCAGGCCGACGGTTTCGCCGGTCCCCACATTCAGATCGACGCCGTGCAGCACCTGGCCCTGGCCATAACCCGCCGTGACGTCGTGGGTGCGTAGCAATTCTGCGTGAGTCATACTGCCTCCATGGCAGCGGAC
>NZ_JBFRDW010000035.1:0-17770 GCF_052113985.1 Pseudoduganella sp. RAF53_2
TCCCTCATTCCTGCCGCCGGCCTTGTCGCTATCCGCTGCACCGCGCCTCAAACAGCGACTTGAACAGCTCCTCGACGCGCTGCAGGCCAAGGTCAATGCCCTGCAAGGCCATATGCGGGAGCCCAGCCGTAATGTGATCGAATTCCGCTCGGGTGACGTGTCCAGTTTCTGGCTGCTGCATACGGCCAGCACCTCGGCGGCCATGCTGATGCACTATCTGCGTCATCCGCAACTGCACCCGGAACGCTTGTTCGAGGCCATGCTGGGTCTCGCCGGCGCCTTGATGACCTACTCAAAAAGCTATCAGCTCAATCAGCTCCCGGTCTACGAGCATTCATCGCCGGCCGACGGCTTCCAGCGCCTGGACGCCATCATCCGCGACTTGCTGGACACCGTGATCTCGGCCCGCTACTTCGCCATCGCGCTCACCGAGGACAAGCCCTGCTACCACCTCGGCAAACTCGATTCCGGAAAAATCGGTACCGATACGACGCTCTATCTGGCGATCGGCGCCGCACTGCCCGCGCTGGAGCTGGTGGAAGTTGTGCCTTTGCGGGTCAAGGTTGGGGCACCGGACGACGTGGAAAAATGCGTGCTCTCCGCCATGCCGGGTGTCAAACTGGCGCACGCTCCACAGGTACCCGCCGCCATCCCGGTCCGTCCCGACACCTACTACTTCGCGCTGGAGAACCGCGGCGTGCTGTATGAGCAGATGCTGAAGGCTCAGTCCATTTCCATCTACGCGCCCGCAGGAATCAAGGATCTGCGGCTCGAACTGATCGCGGTGACGGCATGACTCCCCAAATCGAACGGCGCGCCGCGCCGTCCCTGTTCGGCGCCGCAGCGAGCGCCGACGGCGTGCGCATTCAGTCGCTGCTGGACTTGATGCACGAGGGCTTCCACATGCTTTTCCTGCTGCGGAACGGCAGCGAGCCTCCCGCCTGCGAGGAATTTCTGGAAAAGGTCGGCAACTTTCTTAAGGACTTCGACCGCGACGCCCGCAACCTGCGGGCACACGGCGACGACATCGATGCTGCGAAGTACGCCTTCTGTGCAGCCCTCGACGAAATCGTGCTGGCATCGCATTTTCCGCTGCGCGACGCCTGGGAACAACGCCCCTTGCAGCTGGTGGAGTTCGGCGACCAGCTGGCGGGTGAGCATTTCTTCGATCGGCTCGAAGCGCTGCGCACCAGCGGCGGCGCACGGCTACAGGCGCTGCAGGTCTTCCATATGTGCCTGCTGCTCGGCTTCAAAGGAAAATACGCGCTCGACGGCGGCGATCGTCTTGCCTACATGACCGCRCGTCTGGGCGACGAAATCGCCCATATCAAGGGCAAGAGCAAAGGCTTTGCGCCGCGCGCCGACCGGCCCGACCAGGTGGTTCACACATTGCGGACTGGCCTGCCGCTGTGGGCACTTTGCTCCGTGTTTGCCTTGCTTGGCATAGGGGTCTTCATCGGTCTGAAGTCATCGCTGGACAGCAGTGCGCAATCGGCGCTGGCGCCCTACGCTGGCATCGTCAAGCTGGCGCCACGCCCGGCCAACCTGACGATCACCCTGCCCTAATCGGCAACGCGGAATTCGATGCGGCGGTTGCGCGCGCGGCCTTCCGCCGTCGAATTCTCTGCCACTGGACGATCCGGGCCCTGGCCGGAAACGGAGATCAGCGCGGTGTTGATGCCTTTCGCCGCGAGATAAGAGCGTACTGCTTCGGCACGGGCCAGACTGAGTGCCAGATTCGTTTCGCGCAAGCCTGTATTGTCGGTATGGCCAATGACTTCGACTTTCTTGCCCTTCACCTTCTGCAGCGCTGCCGCCATCTCGTCCAGAATCGCCTGCCCCGAAGGCCGGATCGCCGCCTGGCCACTCTCGAACTCGATGATGCGCCTGGCCAGCGCCGCGTCCAGCACTTCCTGCTCGGCGGCGCTGACGCGCAGGCCATTGTTGACGGTATAGCTGGGATTGAGGCTGGTCGCCATATCGCTGGCAATCTGCTGCCGTTGCGCCTCGTTAGCGACCTCGCCGCGGATACTGATTGTGCTGCCGTCGATGCGCAGTTGGCCTTTAGTCACTTGTTTCAGATTTGACGTAATCAGCTTCTGCACATGGCTGGTCCAGTCGGGCGGCATAGCCACCGTGCCGATGGCGATCTGGTCGACCACCAGATCGGTGCCGTACATATCGCGTACCTTTTGCAGCAACGCTGCCTTGGCTGCTTCGTCGGGCACAGTCCCGCTGACCAGAACCTGACCGGGATGCGGCGCTGGGACCTGCGCATGCACAATGAATGGAACCGCAAATAGAAGCAACAGGCGGCGCATATCGCACTCTCTCAGGAAAAGGTTTCACGGAAAAGCCGCAAGGCGGCGGCCAGCGGCAACTGGGGCTGCGCCAGGCAGGCAGCCAGGTGTTCGGCCTCCGGCATCGCTGCCAGCTCGCTTTCCAGCCAGTTGTTGTCCGCTACGACAATCTGCTGCTCGGCCGCGAATTCCGGATCGATGATCGCTTGCAGCGTGGCCGCATTGGCGCCGTTAAAACCTGCAACCAGCGTGTGCCGGCCTTCACGTTCGCACAGAAACAGCGCCAGTTCCATGTCTACGCCGCGCAGGAACACGCTGCCCAGCTGCAGCCAGAATGCACAACTCAGCATGCGCTCGCGCAAAGCGGCGGGCAGCGGCAGCACAAGGCTCTTCGACAGCCGCGCGCCTGAGTGGGCATGCATGGGCCATAGCAGCAGGCCAAGCGTGAGGACCAGGCGACGTGCACCACCCTTCATTTCCAGCATCGCATCCAGGTCGGCCAGCGTGGCCTGAGTCAGGAAATTATTCAGCTTTTGTATGCAGTCCTGGCCCGTCGCATCCACGTCTATCGCGCTCCCGGCAAGCCGCTGAAGCGCGGCGGCGGGATCGTGAGCGGATTGAGCATCCGCCGTGTGTTCCTCCAGCTCCTGCCAGAACGGCGCCAACACCAGCGGGCTGCCAGGCAGAAAGGCCAGCGGATCTTCCAACTTCATCGCGCTCATCGTCACGAAGGGAAAGCGCCGCTCGGACTGGTCCCGGCTGGCCGCGAGATGGCCCGCTATCGCCACCTTATTGCGTGTGCCGATGAAGGCGAAGTGCACCGGACGCATGGCATCGTAGTGCTGACGCCAGCGTGGATTGGGTGTCAGCTGATTCATCACATCCGCCAGCCACTGATCCAGCAGTTCCAGCAGCCGCCGGTCGCCGGCCGATTTTACGAAATCGCTGCGCGCTGGCAGCTTGCCAAAGTAGCTTATCGCGAGCTGCGTCATTGGTGTTCTCCGGTGATGGTCGCGACGGCAGTGATGGGCGGAGCGCCGACTATGGTTTCCGGCAGACGCAGGCCACGGAAGCCCTGTTCCTGCGGCGCCTGCGCAGTAGGCGACGCTTCGGGGCTGCTAATGATCCGCAGATCAACCGCCACACTGACGCCTCCTGCCGACCAGCGCAACTCGTGCACGCCGCCCTCCTTGCGCGTGCGCGTCGCCGCCTCAATCATGCGGCGCAGGCCGAACTGGCCAGGCTCGTTGAGAATCTCTACATTGCGTCCATCGAAGGTCACTGCCGTGATGTGCGCGCCCGGCACACCTTGCGGCCCCGGATGGACCATATTTGCCCACTGCGCCGGCGTGTTCCGGTAGCGCAGCTGCTGGCCATCGATGTCGATCGTGTACTCCAGCGTTCCCGGCGCGGGCGACGGCAGGATCTGGAACACCGTTTGCGCAGCCGCCGATGCCGCCACCCCGCCCGCACCGATTGGAGCGATCCATCCGGCAAAGCGCTGCACGGCTTGTGGCGCCAGCGTGATGCCCATGTCAGCCCAGGTGCGTGGCGCGATTACATCTCCGCGCCGCACAACCAGCGGCCCCATGGCAGTGTTGACGAATTTTGCAACCAGCCCATCCGGGCCGAAGAACTGCGCAATCTCCGCCTGACTGGCTTCGATATGCGCATTGGGCGTAAAGGGATATTTGCCCGCCAGCGAACGGTTGAAAGGCTCATAAACCTGCGCCAGCCAGGTCTTGTTGATTTCGGCCTCCGCCGGGCCGATGATGATGGAAAAGGTCTGAATCAGCGGCCGTACAAGGATGGGCCGGATCGCCTGTTTCTGCACATCGTTCATCCCCATCAGCATTTGTTCATCGACCAGGCGCAAGGCGTCGGCCAGTTCGGAGCCCGATCCCTCCAGCGTTTGCTGCATGAATTGGCGCGCGCCGGGACCGGGATCGCCCTGATTCTTCAGGCTATTCAGCCGCGTACGCAAGCGCGACAGCGCATCGAGATACGCGCGGATCGGTGACGCATCCTTGTCGCGCGGCGCGACCAGCTTGCCCAAGGCGGCGAATTCGCGGCCGACCGCGCCCACCGCTCGTTCGCCGGGCGTCAGGTTCACCTGAATATTCACGCCGGACGGCGCGCGCTGGAAGAGCCGCGACCGCAGCCAGTAGATCACGCCCGTTTGCGCCTGTGCCATCTGCGCGTTGAGTTCCGCCGGGTTATCCCAGGCAGTCTGCTCATAGACGGTGTTGAGCACCTTCGCGATAGGCGAAGTTTGCGGGTCGCCCAGCCGGTTCATCGCACCCACCGCGCCATTGAAATTGCCCATGTCGGCGATCGCGATGCCCTGCACGAAGGCTCGCCATTCTTTTACGTATTCACTTTTGTACATCTCCACCAGGTTCTTCTGAATTTGCTCCGGGCTTCCTTCCAACGACAGATCGTCTTTGCTGGAAGTCTTCAACACCCAATCCGTGCTTTGCAGCTCGTGACCGGCGGCCTCTTTGAACGCGCCCTCAACATACTTTTCCCATGCCTCGCGGGTGAAGGCGCCGGGAATCGCGTGGCTGCCGGCGATCACGGTCAGATCCTGTTCGCCAGCGATGCGCGCCACCGACATGCTCTGGAAACGCGTATTGGCGCGCGCCTTCACCTCGGCATAAACCCGGTCGCGTGCCGGCATGCCGCGCACGACATGGCGTAGATGCTCGCGCGCCGCGTCGACCAGCGTCAGCTTCTGTTCGATGCGCGGCCATGAGGAATCGCCCATCCGGCTCAGATAGAAGTTCAGCAATCGTTCAGCGCTGCGAATCATTTGCTCACGCGGCATACTGGCGCGGTTCGACTCCAGCCAGCCGCGCCAGTGCCGTGTGAGCTGGTCAGTCATATGCGTAGCTTCCGCGCGCGCGGGCTCGCACAGCATCAGATAGGTCTTCAAAGCGTTATAGACATCTTCCGGCACGCCGTTGGCATGGTCATATAACAGCGCTTCAAGGCTGGCGGCAACCGGCTTGACCAGAACTTCTTTCATGCCGGCGAAGTATTCCTCACGCAGCTTTGCTTCGAGTAGCGCCCCCTGGTACAGCCCCATGTCCAGCAGCCACGGACGCTCTTTGCGCAGTTTTTCCAGCTGGGCCATACGATCCTGCAGGATCTCCAGCGCCTGCAGGCGCGATTGCAAGTCCAGACGACCGTTCTGTACACGCACGGCTTTGTCGAGATCCGCCTGCACGGCGCGTACCAGTTCGCGATTGCCGGAGTAGGACCAGCTCCAGCCACCTAGCGCACCGCCAAGCAGCAGCGCCGCGGCGGCAAAGCCCGCATACTTCAGACGCATCCGCGTGCGGCTTGTGTATTGCGATACAAGTTGCTTATCCGCGAAGATCACCTTACGAAACAGATCCAACAGGAAGAAGCCCGACTGCGCACCATGCGGCACTGGCTGCATCGCGGTGGCCAGCGCGAAACGACGTGCCACACGCCGCGTCTGAGCACCCGATGGAGCGCCTTCCTGCAAGGCGCTGGTGAAGTAGAAGCCTCGAAACACCGGCTTGAACTGAAAAGGATTTTCCTCGAACAGGGTGGCGAGGAAGGCGCGCAACGGCACGCGTGCGGCGGCGAACTCCAGCGGGAAGGTATAAACGCCGGGCAGCACGCGATCACGCCGTTGCTGCGCCATATTGGCGACACCCATATCCTTCAGGCCTTCGCACAGCTCATCGAAGCTTTGATCGAAGAAGGAAAGCATTTCCTTGCTGCCCGCCTTGCGCTTGTAAGGCATGGTCGCGCCCCAGACACGGTCGCGCTCATTGCGTTCCGTGTGGGCGAAGAATTCGGAGAAGCCAGCGATCAGATCGGCTTTGGTGAACAGCACGTAGACGGGAGCGAAGACTTCCAGCTGTTCGATCAGGTCCTGCACACGTTTGCGCAAGCTGCGTGCGAGCTTGATGGCAGCTTCAGGATCGTCGCCGCGCAGCTCGGCAACGCTGATGGCAATCAGAATGCCATTGATTGGCGCGCGCGAGCGGTGCTTCTTCAATAGTTCCAGAAAGCCCACCCACTCGCCACGGTGTTCGTCTTCTACTGCGTAACGGCCTGCGGTATCGAGCAGTATGCCTTCGGTCGTGAAGAACCAGTCGCAATTGCGCGTGCCGCCAACGCCCTGCACCACTTTGCTGTCTGCGAAGGGGAACTGCAGGCCGGATTGCGTAATCGCGCTGCTCTTGCCGGCAGCTGGATTCCCAATGATCATGTACCACGGCAGTTCATACAGCGCCCGTGTGCCGGACGCTATACCCAGTTTCGAGTGCCTGATCGTGCCGATCGCCTTCAGCATCTCGTCGTGGATGGCATTGACGTCGTCACGCTGCTGCTGGTTCGGATCGGGCGGCGGCGGCTCCATCGCTCTGGCGAGGCGCTCGGCCTTGTGCGCGGCCAGAACGCGCCGCAGCCACCATACCGCAAGCCACAACAGCAGACAGACGGCCGTGGCCACGATAGCCCAGATCAGCGCCAGTTCCAGCACTTCGGCGCCAAGGCAGAAGAAGCCTGCCAATGCGGCGAAGCCTATGATGGTGAGATTGCGCGTGTCGGTCAGAAAGTACCAGATTCGTCGCAGCATGGTCGCTCGCATTAGGTTGGGCAGCCGGTCGATGGTGCCATCAACACGGCACAGCCTTTTTGAGCGAGCTCAATGCTCCTTGCGTGGTTTGCGCAGCTCGATATGACCGAAATCCATCATCGTCCAGCGTCCGCCCCAATTCAGGCCGACTGATTCGGCCACCTCGCCATACAGCTGATAGCCGCGCATGGCCCAGGGATCGCGCTCGGAGATCACCAGATGGCCGTCGCGCATGAAGGCGCAATCGGCAGCCAGGCCGTATTGGTGATAGCTCTGGAATGCACGGGCGCTGGTGACGTTATTGCCAGCGTCGGCGAGCTGGTTCTGGCGTTCGGGACTTCGATAGCCTTCCAGCAGGGCCATTTCATAACCGTGCTGCTCGCGCATGATCTTGAATACCACCAGCAGGCGCTGGGAAAACTCGGAGTCAAGCAGTGTCCAGTTGCGATTGGCCGTGTCAAGCATCGGCCGCACGACTGTCACTTCGGCCGACGTGAATACCATCGGCGGCAGCGGCGGTGGCGGCACCAGATGCTCGCCGCGCAGCAGGCTTTCCAACTGTGGATTGATGCTTCGTGCGCCGGATTCAGGGAGAGCGACTTTGCCGCCTGCCAGCCAGACTGCCAACGGCGGCAGCACCACCAGCGCGCACGCGACAGTCAGCAGAATCCAATGCCGCCGAAGCAGCGCCGCAAGCAGCTGCATGCCCGCCCTTCCATCCTCGGCCACACTGGGCGCCTGGCGCGAGATGTTTGCGGTGACGGCACCCAGAAGGCGCGTCATCTGCGCCAACAATGCGCTCACGCCACGCTGCACGGCCTCGCCGGCGTCAGGAAACAGCAACACCCAGCCTACGCCGCAGACCAGCAGGAATAACATGACCACGAAAATTGGCAACATGGTGCGCTCCATCAAAACGGGACGCCGCGCCGCACGCGACACTTGCTCATCGTAGGGCAGCGGCGCACCTGCCGTTTCGGCCCAGATCAAGCCGAGGAGGTGTACAGTGGATTCGTCAAAGCGCATTCTCAATCAGCTGGAGCACGGCCGCAGCGAGCCTCCACCGCCCGCATCACGTCCGCCGCGCAAGCAGCTTGTGTATGCGGCCGGCATTGCGCTCTGCGTTGCGGCACTGGCGGCGGCCATCACTGAATGGGGAACGGACGTTGCGCTTCATCCGGCGCTTCATCCGGCGCTCAAGCCGGCGCCGCCACCGCCAATCGTCAAGAGTGAGGAAGAAGCGCAACAGCTGGCAGCTGCGATTGTGAATGAACCCTTGCAGAAGCACGTCGCCGCTTCGGCGCCTGGTGCAGCGCTGTCGGCCGCAGCATCAATGGCGGCGCACGCCACTACGCCATCCGCGCGGGCACATGCTGCGAAGCCGCCGGTACAGAGCCCGGCGTTGCCGATCAAGCCCTCGGAACGCGATAGCGACGTCGCCCTGCTCGCCGCGTTGATGGCCCATGCGAACGGCCTGGATGCGGCGGACGGCCAGCAAAGCACGGCCACCCTGCTGCGCCGCTGCGCCAGGCTGGCCGGAGAAGAGGCAGCCTTATGTCATGCCCGCACCTGCGCCGGGCGCTGGACCTATGACAGTGCCTGCCGCGTCACAGGGAGCGAATGAACTCCGCCATATAATCCACCACCGCATCCGGCTGTTCGATGTGTGGACTGTGGCCACAGTCATCAACCACCAGCTTGCGCGCATTGACCGCTTTCGCAGCGATCGAATCGAGCTGCGCGCCCGATCCATATTGGTCATCGCGGCCTTGCATCGCCAGCAAGGGGCAAGCGACCGACGGCAGCAGGTACTCGATATTCCAGTGTACGAAGGCGGGGTCCAGCCAGGTGTCGGCCCAGGCGAAGAAGATGGTCTCCGCCTTATCGCCGTGGTAGCGCGACAGTCCGCGCATCTTGCCCGCGCCATGCGAATCGCGCGCCACGCGCACGCCTTCCAGCGTCAACGGTTCAACAAAGACATGCGCCGCTGCCGAGATCACGCCGCGCAAACCGGCCGGCTGGTCCGCCGCGTGGATGAGCGCAATGCTGGCGCCATCCGAATGGCCGACGATCACATACTCGCGCCCATCGGCCAGCCGTGCCAGCACTTCCGGCAACTCAAGCAGCGCATATTCGTGGAGATAGTTGATACCGCGGCGCTTTCTCAGCGGTGAAGACTGGCCATAACCCAGCCGGTCGTAGACCAGCCCCGCGCGTCCCGTCGCCTCGCACAAATGACGCGGGAAATCCTTCCACATGGCCGTGCAGCCGAGTCCTTCGTGCAGAAACACCAGCAACGGCCGCGTGTCGTCACCGGCTATCAATTCGTAGTACAGAGAGTTCTCACCCAATTGCAATTGCATATGGCCTCCCTCGGCAATAAAGGCCCATTGTCGCACGGCTGCTGTTCGCGTGCGCACATCCGCGCATACACCGCAGGGTGACGAAATTCAGGGCGTGCCGCCAAATGCAGCCGGCTGGATCGACGAGCAGGTGGTCGTAGACGGCAAACTGCTCACCCGCCGCAAGGCGGACGACCAGCCCGCCGTCAACGAAGCCATCCTGCGTGAGTTGAGCGGCAAACAGGCGCAGGGAACCCGCGCCTGACGGACCTTAGTGCAGGGCGAAATCGACGCGGCTCACCGAGCCTTTATCGTCTTTCGATGCCGGCTTGGCGCCAATGATGAAAATGCGCTCGCCTGGCACCTGTCCCGTGTTGATCAGCCAATCCTTCGCCGCCTGCGCGCGGCGATTACCCAGCGCGAGCAAATCATCATCCTCGATGGTGATATTGGCGAGGATGAGTTTTTCCATCTCTTCCGGCGGCAGGGACTTCTGAAGACCCAGCACATTGCGCGGCTTGTTGAACGTCTCGTCCTTGTACGCCTTGGCCAGCAAGCCCGCGCGCTCGTCCTTGCTCACGGTGACGCCGCCTTCCGGCAGTGTACCGCCGCGTGCCAGCAGATCCTTGGTTTTCGCTGCGCGCAGCTTGCGTTCCAGCGCTGCCTGTTTCATCGCATCCAGTTCGCTCGCATCGTAACGGCCCGTGATATCGAGCTTCAGGCCTGGACGCTCAGTCAGCGCCTTGGCGATCGATTTCAGCTTGCTTTCGCTCGCAGGTAGCACAGCCGCGCGCCCGGCATCGAATTCGAGCATGGACAGCTCTTCGCTGCCACCACCGCCAAACAGCGAACCAATCAGCGAGAAYGGCGCCGTCACCGTCTTCATGATCGCATTGCCGATGATCTTGAGGATGATGCCGCCAATCGAGAATTGCGGATCGTCCAGCGAACCGCCGATCGGCACATTGATATCGATGACGCCATTGCGGTCGCTCAGCAGCRCCACGGCCAGCTGCACCGGCATGCGCGGCGCATCCGGATTCGTGCTCTCCTTGCCGAAGGTGAGCTGGTCCAGCACCAGGCGGTTTTCGGCCTTCAGCTGGCGGTGTTCCAGCTGGTAAGCCACTTCAAACGTCAGCTTGCCTTTCTCAATGCCGTAGCCGACGTACTTGTCCGAGTATGCAGACAACTGCGCCAGTTCCATGCCGCGTACGTCCGCTCGCAAATCCAGTGACAGATCGCGCTTCAAGGGATTCACGCGTCCCGCGATCGACAGCGGCGCGCTGTTCACATTGCCCTTCAGGCTCACGTTCGCGCTGCTCTTATCATCCGATGACAGCCCCGTCACCGTGCCGCCCAGGTCCTTCAGATTGGCCGTGTAGTTCGGCTTGATGAAGTTGTCCGTGAAGCGTACGCGCCCGCCGGTCAGTTCCAGCTTGCCGATGCGGATGGGTGGCAGCGGTTCGGATGATTGCGCCGTCGCTTCGGGCTTCGGCGCCGCCTTGGCGGCAGCGGCAGTCTTCGCACGCGTGCCTGCTTCCGTCAGGCTTTTCTCTTCTTCGCCTTCCTTGCGCGTCACGTCCTGCACATTGATGCGGCCATTGGGGTCGATAATCACACGGGCAAAGAAGTCCGCGAGTGCTACCCGGTCAACGCTCAGCGAGAAGGGACTGAAGTTCATGTCCATGCCATCGAAGGCCAGCGATTTCCAGCTCAGGAAATCATTGGCGCTGGCTTTGTCCACGGTCGCCAGACGGCTCACGCTGACATCACCTTTCAAACTGCCCTTGCCGCCACCGAGTTTGAGCTGGGTCTTGCCGGAGATGGCCGCCTGCGTCAGGCGCAGATTCACGTAGTCGGTCACGTAGGGCTGCAGCGGCAACAGGTCGAAGTTTTTCACGTCCAGCGCCAGATCGCCCTCGAACGGCGATAGCGCGAGCTTGCCCTTGATATTTAGCTGGCCCGATTTATTCACGGTCGCTTTCAGGTCTACCGTGCTGCTGCTCTCCGCCGCGGTGGAGTAACCCTGCATCGACAGGCTTACCGGCGACAGATTGAAGACCACCGGCAGCGCATGGCTGCTGCCGTCTTCCACATGACCGGTCCAGTTGTTCAGATCGATATCGCCGATCGTGACCAGCATCTGCGCGCCCTCTTCCTTCGCTTTCGCAGCGGCAGACGTAGACGCAGGTGCGGGCGCAGCAGCCGCAGTGCGGCGGCCCTGGCGATAGTCGATCTCCGCGCTGTCGGAGGCGATGGCGCCGACAGCGATGGTGTTTTTGCCGATGTCGGCGGCGAGGTCGCGCAYGGTCAGATTCAGTTTGCGCACGCCGGCTTGCATTGGATCGTCCACATAGCGCACGGCGGCATCGTGTACTGCCAACTCCTTCAGGGCCACTTGTACGGCGGACGGCGCGGCTTTCGGAGCAGGCGCGGGCGCAGCGGCAGGCGCCGGAACTGCGGCCGCGGGCGGCGACAACAGCTCCGCCAGATCCAGCTTGCCATTGCGCCCGCGCTGCATCGCCAGTTCCAGACCGTCGATGCCTACGCGCGTGATGTCGAAGCGCTTGGCCAGCAAATCCAGCTTGCCCAATTGCGTGGAAAGCTCGTCAACCTTCAGCAACTGCTTGCCGTCCGAATCCGCCAATGCCAACGACTTCAGCGAGGCCCGGCCATCAAGGACGATGGTTGCTGGCTTATCCTTCGGCCGAACGAAAGCCAGATGCAGCGCCGTATTCAGGCGCGCACCGCTCATCTTGAAGCGCGGTTTATAAGGCAGATAGCCGAGATAGCCGGTGACATCAACGTCATCCAGCGTCAGATCCAGCGCATAATCCTTCGGCTCCGCGAATGGACGCGCTTTGCCCTTCAGCTGCAGCGGCGCACCATTCACCTTCGCGCTAAACAGCGGTTCGACGAATACCGTCACATCGGCAGGCAGCGAGGACACAAACGGCAGCCCAAGCTTCAAGTCCGCCACTTTATGCGTCACGCCCGCCGGACGGTCCTCGAACTCGCCCCGCCCCTGCTCCACCTGGATGTTATTCACCGAGAAGCGCGCCGGCTCCGGCGACGGCGGCTGGGCCGCAATCAGGGCCAGGATATCGTCGATGCTGTAGTGGTTTTCGTCCTTGCGGACCAGGTGGACATAAGGGCCTGTCAGGCGTGTCTCCTGCACCACAGGCGCCAGCTTGGACAGCGACTGCCAGGACAGGTCCACGCCAAGCCGATCAAAGCTGGCAAAGACGGCGCCGCCCTCCGGCTCCATCATCTTCACTCCCTGTATCGACGCCGACAAAGTAAAGGGATTGAACTCCACTTTGTCGATAGTCAGCTGGCGATGCAGCTTTTCCATCGCCATGCTTTCGGCCTGCGACTTGACGATGGCCGGAACGGCCAGGAACCCCAGACCGGTGTAGGCCAGTGCAACCCCGGCGACGCCGCCGGGGATCAAAAATTTAAGCGGTAACTTCTTCATACCGAAATTATCACTCAATCAAGCGACCGTGGGGTATATTGAACCAAAAATCATTACAGGGGAGATAGGAAGAATGAACAACGTGAAGATCTCTGTTCGTCTGTTTCTGCTCGTTGGCTTCATGTCAATCTTGCTCGCCATCCTAGGCGGGATCGGCCTGTATGGCACGAAGACGTCCAACGAAGCCCTGCGCTCAGTCTACGAAGACCGCACCGTCCCTACCGCCTATCTGGCCTCCGTCAACCGCCAGAATCTGCGCAACCGCATCGCCCTCGCCTACGCCGTGCTGGATGCAAAACCCGAGTCCATTCCCGCCACGCTGAAACAGATTGGCGAGAATATGGCCGTCATCGACAAGGCCTGGAAGGACTACCGCGACAGCGACCTGACCACCGAAGAAGGCGAACTGGCAAAAAAATTCGAGCAAACTTACGGCAAACTGCTGGATGAAGGCATCAATCCCGCGGTCGCCGCATTGCAGGCGGGCGATTTGGACAAGACGCGCGACATCGTCGTGCAAAAGCTGCGCAAGCTGAATACGCCGGTCGCCGACACGCTGGACTCCCTGATCAAGCTACAGACTTCCGTCGCCAAGCAGCAGTACGACGAGGCGGCGGCTCGCGGTGCGACGCTGCGCAGCATCTCCATCGCGTCGATCTTAATCGGCATTGCCCTGGCCTGCTTCGTCGGCTATCACCTGGTGCAGAACATCACGCGCTCGATGGGCATGGCGGTCAGCGCGGCGGAAGCCGTGGCCAAAGGAGATTTGGCACGTCCCATCCAGGTCAACGGGAAGGACGAAATCGCCCAGCTGCTGGATGCGCTGCAGCGCATGCAGACAGCGCTGGCGGGCGTCGTGCGCCAGGTGCGCGATGGATCGGATGCCGTGCTGGGCGCCTCCACTGAAATCGCCCAAGGCAATCAGGACCTGAGCGCCCGTACCGAAACCCAGGCCAGTGCGCTGGAAGAAACAGCAGCCTCAATGGAAGAGCTCAACACAACCGTGAAGCAGAACGCCGACAACGCACGCCAGGCCAACAAGCTGGCGCAGGACGCCAGCGCGGTCGCGGCCGAAGGCGGCAACGTCGTTTCGCAAGTGGTCGACACCATGCGTGGCATCAGCGATTCGAGCCGCCGCATTGCGGACATCATTAACGTCATCGACGGCATCGCCTTCCAGACCAATATCCTGGCCTTGAACGCCGCGGTTGAAGCAGCGCGTGCAGGTGAACAGGGACGCGGCTTTGCCGTTGTCGCAGGCGAAGTGCGCTCGCTGGCCAGCCGCAGCGCGGAAGCCGCGCGCGAAATCAAAGGCCTGATTACGGACAGCGTACAGCGCGTGGAATCCGGCGCCGGGCTGGTGGACAAGGCCGGCGCCACCATGGGCGAAGTGGTCGCCAGCATCCGCCGCGTGACGGAAATCGTCGGTGAAATCAGCGTCGCCAGCGGCGAGCAAAGCACGGGCGTCAGTCAGGTGGGCGAAGCTATCACGCAAATGGACAATGCCACCCAGCAGAATGCTGCGCTGGTCGAAGAGATGGCCGCCGCCGCAAGCGTGCTGCGCGACCGCGCCGACGAACTGGCGCAGTCGGTACGCGTGTTTAAACTGGCCTGAATTCGGCGCGGCCTTGCGCGTTCAGCGTCAGCGTCGTCGTTCGGCCTGCGTGACGGACCACAACGCTGGCGCCAGGATTGCCACGCAAGGCCAGCCGCCGTAGGCGACCGGCAGACCACTCGACATCGGCCTCGATGCCGCCGCGTGCGCGCACGCCGCGTACGTAACCGTCCGGCCACGCCTTCGGCAGCGCCGGCAACACGTGAATCTCACCGCCCCAGGACTGCAGCACCATCTCCAGAATACCTGCCGTGCCGCCGAAATTGCCATCGATCTGGAATGGCGGATGCGCGTCGAACATATTCGGATAAGTGCGCTCTGGTCCCAGCAAGCCAAGCAGGATCGAATGCGCGCGCTCGCTATCGCCCATGCGCGCCCACAACGCCAGCCGCCATGCCGTCGCCCAGCCGGTCGACTTGTCGCCACGTGTATTGAGCGTCACCCTGGCGGCGGCAATCAATTCCGGGTTAGCGCGCACATTGATCTGCTCCGACGGATAGATGGCGTAAAGATGCGATACGTGCCGATGCTGCTGCTCAGGAGCACCGGCATCCCAGTCCTCCAGCCATTCCTGCAACTGGCCCTGCGCGCCGATGCGGTCGGCGGGAAGCCGTTCCCGCGCCGTCGCCACGCTCCGCGCAAATTCGCTGTCGCTATCCTTTAATAGCGCGTGCGCTGCCAGGGTATTGCTGAACAGATCGCGCAGAATCTGGCGGTCCATCGCCGGGCCGGCGCAAATCGCCACGCCTTTGTGATGCTGATTCTCTGGCGAGATCGATGGTGACGTCACCAGTCCCCGGCCTTGCGGATCTTCGACCAGCGTGTCGACAAAGAACAGCGATGCCCCCTTCAGCAAAGGATAAACGCGGCGCAGCCATGCCTCGTCCTGGTGATATTCGTAGTGGTCCCACAAGTTCTTGCACAGCCACGCTCCGCCACTTGGCCAGATGCCCCACAGCGGCCCGTCGATCGGCGCCGTGGCGCGCCAGAGATCCGTGTTGTGATGGGCCACCCAACCGCGCGCGCCATAACACTTGCGTGCGGTGATGGCGCCGTTGACAGCCATGCCTTCGACCATGCGCAGCAGCGGCTCCATGCATTCGCCGATATTAGCCGCGTCGGCGGGCCAGTAGTTCATCTGCGTGTTGATGTTGATGGTGTACTTGCCGCCCCATGGCGGATTGGTGCCCTCGTTCCAGAGACCCTGCAGATTGGCCGGCTCGCTGTCGCGTGAAGAGGACAGCAGCAGATAGCGCGCGTATTGCACGTACAGGGCCGCCAACGCTGGATCGGGCCGCGTCTCCGCACTCGCAATCCGTTCATTGGTCGGACGGGCGTCGCCATCGCCCAGGCGAATGGACAGGCGCCGGAACAGCGCCTGATGCGCCTTCACGTGGCCGGCGCGAAGCTGCGCGTATGGCTTGCGCGCGGCAGCGGTAGTCTGAGCACGGACTTTCGCGACCGGATCGCCGCTCACGTCGGCGTAGTTCACATGGCTGGTCGCAGCACCGATCAGCAGCGTAATATTGCGCGCGCCACGCACCAGGAGGCGATCCCCATCGACCTTTACTTTGCCATCGCCGACGACTTGCACACGCACGGCGTAGCGCAGCGCCCCCGGCACTCCGGACGATTCGATATTGCGCCCCTCGATCAGAAGCGCGTTCTCTCCGTCCGCACGCAGCGACAAATCAGCCGGACGCTGGCCGGCCCGCAGGTCCTCTTTATCGGTGGACGCTGTCGTGCCATACTTTGCCGTATCCGGATGCCGATAGCCGATGTCAAAATCCAGCACGCCTGCGCCGGAGGCGGTCAAGTGCATCACAATCACCTGATCCGGATGGCTGGCAAACACTTCACGTGAGAAGCGTGCAGCACCGGCAGCAAAGCGTGTGGTCGTGATGGCCGTATCCAGACTGAGCGAGCGCCGATACCCTTTGGCCTCGGCTGGCCGCAGGAAATCGATCAGCAAATCACCCGCAGCACCATACGGCATCTGCTGGTGTGCAATCATGGTCGAACCACACAGATCGTTCGCTTCCTTGAACTTGCCTTCGTCGATCAGCGCGCGCACTTTTGGCAGCGCTTCAAGGGAGCCTGGCGGAGTGGGATCATTCGGACCGCCGGCGTACAAGGTGTCCTCATTCAGCTGCAGGCGCTCCTGACCAACACGGCCAAACACCATCGCACCAAGCCGCCCATTCCCGACCGGCAGCGCCTCTACCCACTGGCCAGCGGGCTTGTCGTACCAGAGTTCGAGATCCTCGCGCCCAGCACGCGTAGTGGCGGTTACCGCCGCCCCGGCAAGGCCGGGAAATGCCGTCGCCAATCCCAGAGACACCATCAACTGCCGCCGCGTCGCATTCACGCCCATCCGACCTCCTGTTCGAAATGGAAAAATTATCCTTCCGCCAGCGCCGCGCGGAGCTATAACTTATTTCGATAAAGGTATGCCAATTTGCCTGGAATGGCCGTTATAGCTGATTCGGCGAGCGCTTGGGATGGTGAACGGAGCCCGGCGGATGCGACAGCCCCTGCTGTTGAATGAGCTTTCTGGTCAGGCGCAAATCCAGCTCATGATCGCTGTGATRAGCAAACGATTTGCCACCATAGACGAGCTCCGAGCCGCCGGCAACTGCCTTTGCGCTCACGGAATATGCTCGGCGTCGGGAGGCGGAACGACCCAGCTATGCATTCGCTCCTCGAAAATTGAAATACCAGGCGGCGGAAAGTCTGGATCAGCAAATGCCCCGACAGGAATCCCGAGGAATTTGTCCATGCCTTCCAGCTCGTAGAACACGGTCGATCCGCATTTTGGACAAAAGTGGAATTTCGCCTGGCGTCCTTCGTCGCCGACACGAGCGTACTCCGTTGAATCACCCGCGATCGAAACATGCTCGCGGCGAAATCGCGCTTGTTCGCCAAACGCGCTGCCAGTCCGGCGCTGGCACGCCAGGCAATGGCAAAGCGAGATCCGCACCGGCTCTCCGGTGACTTGGGCCGTCAGCTGGCCGCAGCTGCATGAAGCTAAGCGATTCGTCATATGGTGTTCACTGAAGCATGAATGAGGTTTTGAGCGGCAGTTCCGTCCCGCGCAGACGATCTTTAAGCGTGACCGACACCGTCCACTTACCCGCCGGATCTGCCGCTTCGCCAACAAAGCCTATCACGGGCGCCGACAGATAAAGATTCGTCGGCGCGCCTTTGAACGCGCCCTGGTAGCACACGGTGTCCCGCTGATCCATCGGGATGGAACCGTCAGGGCCGGTAATTCGAATATCACAGCCAACGTCCGCCCGTCCTTCAGTCGAGACCTTCGGGTTCGAAAAGAATATCAGCACGAAGGCCTTTTCGTTTTTCGGCAGCGTGCGGACTTCTTTAAACTCCGGCACAACGTTCGGCGGCGTCGCCCACTTC
>NZ_JBFRDW010000036.1:0-17728 GCF_052113985.1 Pseudoduganella sp. RAF53_2
GTATCGGCCTGGGCCTGGGCTATATCTCGCCTGTCTCGACCCTGATCAAATGGTTCCCGGATCGCCGCGGCATGGCGACCGGCATGGCCATCATGGGCTTCGGCGGCGGCGCCATGATCGGCGCACCGTTGGCCGACAAGCTGATGAAGTTCTTTGCCACCCCGGCCTCGGTCGGCGTGTGGGAAACTTTCCTCGTGATGGCGGCGATCTACTTCGTGTTCATGATGGCGGGCGCACTGGCTTACCGCATCCCGGCCGCGGGCTGGAAGCCGGAAGGCTGGACGCCGAAGCCAGCGCAAACCAGCAATGCCATGATCACCACGCGCCATATCCACGCCCGCAAAGTGTGGAACATTCCGCAGTTCTGGCTGCTGTGGGGCGTGCTGTGGCTGAACGTGTCGGCTGGTATCGGCATCCTGGGCATGGCTTCGCCGCTGCTGCAGGAAGTCTTCGGCGGTAAGCTGATCGGGCTGGACATCCCGTTCAATGACCTGACCGCAGCGCAGAAGGGCGAGACGGCGGCAATCGCAGCAGGCTTCACGGGCCTGCTGTCACTGTTCAATATCGGCGGCCGTTTCTTCTGGGCGACCTGCTCGGACTTCATCGGCCGCAAGGCGACTTACTTCGTGTTCTTCGTGCTGGGCTTCGTGCTGTACGCCTCGATTCCGTCGGTGTCGCATAACGGCCATCTGGCCCTGTTCGTGGCGGCCTTCTGCATCATCCTGTCGATGTACGGCGGCGGCTTCGCCACCATTCCGGCTTACCTGGCGGACTTGTTCGGCACGCAGATGGTGGGCGCCATCCATGGCCGCTTGCTGACCGCATGGTCGGCGGCCGGCATTCTGGGGCCGATCCTGGTCAACTATCTGCGCGAGTATCAGCTGGCGCAAGGCGTGCCGAAGGCACAGGTGTACGACATCACCATGTACGTCCTGGCCGGCCTGATTATCCTGGGCCTGATCTGCAATATGCTGGTGCGTCCGATCGCAGCGCGCTACTTCATGTCGGAAGCCGAACTGGCGGCCGAGAAGAAGCTGGCGCATGAACGCGAGGCGGCCGCGCAGGGCGGCGCGCGCATGGCAGGCACCGCGGGCGGCAGCAGCAATCCGGCGCTGGCTTCGTTTGCCTGGGTGGCGGTCGGTATTCCGCTGGTGATCGGTGTCTGGATCACCTTGCAGAAAGCGGCTGTGCTGTTCAAGTAAGGAAAAGAAAAAGGCGGGCAGCGCCCGCCTTTGCGACAACGGCGCCAGTGGCGCCGTTTTTATTTGCTCAGTGCGAGCGGTCGACCGCGAAGCGTGCCAGATCGAGCAGGGCTTGCTTGTACTGGTTGTCCGGCATGCCGGCAATCGCGTCGATCGCGCGCTGGGAGGCGACTTTGGCGGCGTGGCGGGTGTAGTCCAGCGCGCCGCTATTGGTGATGGCGGCCAGGATGGTGTCGAAGTGCGATTCGTCGCCGTTTTCGATGCAGGAGCGCACCAGCTGGCGCTGTTCTTCGGTGCCGTTCACCATCAGCCAGATCAGTGGCAGGGTTGGTTTGCCTTCGCGCAGGTCGTCGCCCACGTTCTTGCCGATTTCCTCGGCATCGCCGGCGTAATCGAGCACGTCGTCGATCAGCTGGAAGGCGGTGCCCAGGGAGCGACCGTATTCGCCCGCGGCAGCGATTTCCGCATCGGAAGCGCCGGTAATCAGGGCGCCCAGTTCGGCGGCAGCCTCGAACAGTTTGGCGGTCTTGGAGCGGATCACCTGCAGATAGCTTTCCTCGGACACGTCCGGATCATGCATATTCAGCAACTGCAGTACCTCGCCCTCGGCGATCACATTGGTGGCGTCGGACAGGATCTGCATTACGCGCATGGAATCCAGCGATACCATCATCTGGAAAGCACGCGAATACAGGAAGTCACCCACCAGCACGGAAGCGGCATTGCCGAACAGCGCATTGGCGGTCTGGCGGCCACGGCGCATGGACGATTCGTCAACAACATCGTCGTGCAGCAGGGTAGCGGTGTGGATGAATTCGACTACCGCAGCCAGCTCGTGGTGCGCGGTGCCTTTATAAGAGTAAGCGTTCGCTACCAGCAGAACCAGCACCGGACGGATACGCTTGCCGCCCGCACTAATGATATATTCGGCGATCTGGTTAACCAGGGCCACTTCCGAGTGCAGGCGTTCGCGGATCACCGTGTTGACGGCATCCATATCGGCGGCAATGGTGCTGGTAATGGGGTTCTGGGCKGAGTTAGACAAGGCAAACCTGCGTTGGTGGGCTATAAGGTGCCGCGATTATACGTTACAAGTTGCCGACATACCACGCGGCGGCCCTCTCGACAATAGTTTTTGACGCAAATCCCAGAACTGTGTACAATCACAGGTTCTCCGGCATCCGCCTGTTGTTTTCTTGGTGTCGAGCAGGAGAAATTTCTTAACAATTAACGAGGTTTCAAATCATGTACGCGGTCATAAAAACCGGCGGCAAACAATACAAAGTTGCTGCTGGCGAAAAAATTAAAGTAGAACAGTTGCCGGCTGACATTGGTTCCGAAATCACTATCGACCAGGTTCTCGCCGTTGGCGCGGGCGACAGCATCAAGTTTGGTGCTCCTCTGGTTGCCGGTGCATCGGTTCTGGTGAAAGTGGTTGCTCAAGGTCGCCACGACAAAGTACGTATCTTCAAGATGCGTCGTCGTAAGCACTACCAGAAGCGTCAAGGCCATCGCCAGAACTTCACCGAAATCCAAATCGTTTCGATCAACGGCTAATTGCTGCTTGCCCGAATTCAGCTATCAAGGAGTAACTAAATGGCACACAAAAAAGGCGGCGGTACTACCCGCAACGGTCGCGACTCTGAATCAAAACGCCTTGGCGTTAAAGTGTACGGCGGCCAGACCATCAACGCTGGTGGCATCATCATCCGTCAACGCGGCACCCCAGTGTCCGCTGGCGAAGGCGTTGGTACCGGCAAGGACCACACCCTGTTCGCTCTGGTGAACGGCGTTGTGAAGTTCGTGACCAAGGGTCCGGACAACAAGAAGTACGTTACCGTTGTAGCAGCTGCTTAATACAGCGAATACAGGTACAGTAAGGCGAAAGCCTTCTCTCCAAAAGGCTCTGCCAGTGGTAGGGCCTTTTTAGTTYTCAAGGTGGTTCATATGAAGTTTATTGACGAAGCACGCATCGAAGTCATCGCCGGCACCGGCGGCAATGGCTGCGCCTCTTTTTGCCGCGAAAAATTCCGTCCGTTCGGCGGCCCTGATGGCGGCGACGGCGGCAAGGGCGGCAGCATCTGGGCGGTGGCCGACCGTAACGTCAATACGCTGGTGGACTACCGTTATTCGAAAATGCATCGCGCTTCCAATGGCGAAGCGGGCCGCGGCTCCGACTGCTACGGCCGCGGCGCGGACGATATCTTCCTGCGCATGCCTGTCGGCACCCTGATCATCGATGAAGTGTCGGGCGAAATCATCGCCGACATGACCGAACACGGCCAGATGGAAATGCTGGCCAAGGGCGGCGAGGGCGGCTGGGGCAATATCCACTTCAAGACCTCGACCAACCGTGCGCCGCGCCAGAAGACCGACGGCAAGGAAGGCGAGCGCCGCGAACTACGCCTGGAACTGAAGGTGCTGGCCGACGTGGGCCTGCTGGGCATGCCGAATGCCGGCAAGTCGACCTTCATCACCGCGGTGTCGAATGCCCGTCCGAAGATTGCGGACTATCCGTTCACGACCCTGCATCCGAACCTGGGCGTGGTGCGCGTGTCGCACGAGAAGTCCTTCGTGATTGCAGACATTCCCGGCCTGATCGAAGGCGCCGCCGAAGGTGCGGGCCTGGGCCACCAGTTCCTGCGTCACCTGTCGCGCACCGGCCTGCTGCTGCACATCGTCGACCTGGCGCCGTTCGAGGCGACGGTCGATCCGGTCAAGGAAGCCAAGGCGCTGGTCAAGGAGCTGGAAAAGTACGATCCGGCGCTGGGCAAGAAAGAACGCTGGCTCGTTCTGAACAAGCTGGACGTGGTGCCGGAAGACGAGCGCGCCAAGCGCGTGAAGGACTTCGTCAAGAAGCTGGCCTTCAAGGGCCCTGTGTTCGAGATTTCCGCCTTGTCGCACGAAGGCACGCAGGAGCTGGTGAACGCGATCTACCAGCACATCGAGCAGCAGCGCTACACCGAGCAGCGCTCGGAAGAAACCCAGATGACCGAAGAAGCCCGCGGCATCTCGTCCATCGATCCGGACGACCCACGTTTCAAAGTTCTCGATTAAAATCGAGACAACCCACATCTGTGCCGGTCCTGCCATCCGCGGGGCCGGGCACTGTCTGCGGCAAGCAGGGCGACCAGCCCGGCGCATCAACAATGTCCCTGTACTTTTTGAGAAGAGCTTTGCCGCCTTATGAATTCCGTTATCCAGAAAGCCCACCGCCTTATCGTTAAAGTGGGGTCTTCGCTCGTCACCAATGACGGCCGTGGCCTCGATCATGCTGCGATCGCGCGCTGGTCCGCGCAGATTACCGCCTTGCGGGGCATGGGCAAAGAGGTGGTGCTGGTGTCCTCGGGCGCGGTGGCGGAAGGCATGCTGCGTCTGGGTTTCGATAAGCGTCCTACCGATATCCACGAATTGCAGGCTTGCGCGGCGGTGGGCCAGATGGGTCTTGCGCAGATTTACGAAACGAGCTTCCGCGCACACGATGTCGGCACCGCGCAAGTGCTGCTGACGCACGCCGACCTGGCGGACCGCGAGCGCTATCTGAACGCACGCTCGACGCTGACCACCTTGCTGCGCCTGGGTGTGGTCCCCATCATCAACGAGAACGACACSGTGGTCACCGACGARATCAAGTTCGGCGAYAACGAYACKCTGGGCGCCYTGGTSRCCAAYCTGATCGAAGSCGATGCGCTGRTSATCCTGACCGACCAGCGCGGCCTGTTCAGCGCCGATCCACGCAAAGATCCTTCAGCGACGCTGGTCACGCATGGCCGCGCGGGCGATCTTGCGCTGGAAGCCATGGCCGGCGGTGCTGGTTCCTCGCTGGGCCGCGGCGGCATGCTGACCAAGATCCTGGCCGCCAAGCGTGCAGCCAAGTCTGGTGCGCATACCGTGATTGCCTTTGGCCGCGAGACTGATGTGCTGACGCGTTTGGCCGGCGGCGAAAGCATCGGCACGGAATTGTCTGCGCAAACGGGCCAGCTGACGGCGCGTAAGCAGTGGATGGCCGATCACCTTCACACGGTTGGCCAGGTCGTGCTGGACGCGGGCGCGGTGCAGAAGCTGGTAGGCGAGGGCAAGTCGCTGCTGCCAATTGGCGTGACCGATGTCCACGGCGAATTCGGCCGCGGCGCCGTGATCACCTGCCTTGGCCCGGACGGCGCTGCCGTCGCACGCGGCATCTCCAACTACACCAGCGCTGAAGCGCGCCGCATCCAGCGCAAGCCATCCGCTGAAATTGCCGCCATCCTTGGCTATGCCGAAGGCCCGGAACTGATCCACCGCGATAACCTGGTGCTGATCTGATGGCATGTGCAGGAGCTACGCGGCAATCGCGGACGTGTGCTGTCAACCAGGCGTGCGTGAAGACGGACGTTCAAAGATAGCGTCCGGGAAGAAGCTGCGGACGGCTTCGGTGAGCACGCCGTTGTCGTCGCGCGTCAGGTAGACACTGGCGCGCATGCGATCGCTCTTCTCGCAGCGCTCGATGCGCATCGACGCCAGGCGATCCGCGCAAATGCGGAAAGCCAATTGGCGCAAGGCGGTAATCGAAGCGGCGCTCACCACGATGATGATGGCGCAGGGCAGTTGGACTGGCATCTTGGTTCCCCTCATACAGGATAGGAACCAGCATAGCGAATCGTCCGTAAACGCTGCGTAAAAACTTCGGCTTATTCCTCGCCCGGCGCCTTGAACAGGTCTTCCAGTTCGCTGCGCTTGCTCTGCACTTGCGCGCGGCCGCGGCGGCCGGTGAATTCTTCTTCGATATTGTCGCGGTAGAAGCTCCAGGCCGCGCCGGTGGTGGAGAAGCGATTCCATATGTCGGCGCTGACGCCGGAGTAGTCGATCGCGCTGCCGTCATCAAATTCCACGCGCAGCATGCGCTCGCGGGAGTCATAGCCGATTGCGCGCAGCTTGCCCGCGTTGATCTTCTTCATTTCCATCATTGCCTCCCTATCAACCACGCCATACTACAATAAGCGGCATGTCTATGCCCAAAGCCCTGTGCTGGCTCCTGCTTTGCCTGTTGCCTTGCCTGGCGCAGGCAGGACCGGACTTGCGCGGCTCACTGCAGGCAATCATGCAGGCCGATGGCGTGCCAGGCGCCGCCATTGCCATCGTGCGCCGCGGCGAGCCGGTGCAGGTGATTAATCTTGGCATGGCCGATCTGGCGTACAAGCATCCTGTGGACGGCGAGACGACATTCCGCACTGCGTCGGTCGGAAAGATATTCACTGCGCTGGCGGTGATGCGGCTGGTCGAAGACGGTAAGTTGAATCTCGACGCACCAGTGCACTTGCTTGCGCCTGAAATCGCGTTCGATAATCCGTGGGAGCGCCCGGCGCCTTTGCGCCTTGTGCATCTGCTCGAACACACGGCCGGCTGGGACGAGATGCGCACGTCCGAATACAGCGAGGCCGACCTGCCGCTGGTCGAAGCGCTGGGACGCAATCCGCGTGCGCGGGTTTCGCGCTGGTGGCCTGGCACGCGCATGGTCTACTCGAACACGGGGCCTGCCGTGGTGGGCTACATCGTCCAGAAGATCAGCGGGCGCCAGTTTGAAGACTTCGTCGCCGACGCGGTGTTTAGGCCGCTTGGCATGGAGTCGGCGACGTATTTTCAGGACACGCAGCATGGCGCCACCAATTATGACCGGCGCGGCAATCCCATGCCTTTCCAGCATCTGCTCTATCGGCCAGCCGGTTCGACCAGCGCGACTGCTTTAGACATGGCGCGGCTGCTGCAGCTATTGTTGAATCGTGGCGCGGTGAATGGCCGTCAGCTGTTCGCGCGCGCTTCCATCGAACGCATGGAGACGGCACAAGCTTCCGATGGCGCCCGCGCCGGGCTGCCCACTGGGCCGGGCATGGGGCTGCTGGACCATCCCTTCCACGGCCATCGCCTGCTCGGACATTCGGGTGACATCGACGGCGCACATGCGCGGCTATGGTACGAGCCGACGGCGGGTGTGGGATTCGTCGTCATGATCAACAGCGATTCTTCCCACGCGGCTGCCGCATTGGCGGCGTTGCTGATGCAGCAGCTGTTCAGCGGTGGCGCTCAGGATGCAGCCCTACGATCGCCCGTTCAGCCGGCCGTGCAGCGGGCCGCTGTCGTGCCGCCGGACGCCTCGTGGCGCGGCGTTGAGGGCGTGTATATGCTCGCCAATCCGCGCAACGCGCTAGCCGAAGCGGGAGCGCCGTTTGGCGCCTTGCGGGTCCAGCAAGCGCAGGGAATGCTGCAGATTTCCACGATATTCGGCGGGCATGCGCGCAGCCTGCTGCTACAGGGCGCGTTTGCCTACGACCGGCCCTCAGGCGTCGCGCAAGGCGTGCGCGCCAGCGACCCGATTGATGGCGATGTGCTGGTGCTCGGCTCGCAGGTCTATCGGCGTGCCTCGCCAGCGATCGTGGATGCTGTGCTGGTCGGCTTCATGGCGCTCGCGCTGGCCTCTGCATTGTCGATACTATGGGCGCTGGCCTGGCTGCCTGTGCACTGGCGCATGAACCGTGCCGCCCGCACCGCAGGCGCGGGCCACGGTGACTGCACCGCCAACGCCGGCCGCACCGGCCATACCGACCGTGCCGACCGCGCGATCCGCGGTTGGCCGCTGGCGGCGAGCTGTTTGCTCCTTGCTGCGGTGCTGCCGGTAGCGCTGGGGTATCCGGTTGAGGCGGAATTTGGACGCGTGTCGGCATATTCGATATGGCTGATGGCGGTGACGGCAGCGTATGGGCTTGCAGCCCTCGGCGGCGCATTGCAGGCAGTGTACGCGTTCAGAACGCCAATGCGCCCCGGCGTGCGCTGGTTCTGCGTCGTGCACGCCGCGCTGCACTTCAGCGCGGCAGCGTACCTGGCCACGTATGGGCTGATTGGCTTCCGCACCTGGCCGTGAATCTGCTAGGCTGTGCGCCTCAAAGGAGGAAGCATATGACATTACGTGCCCTGGCGTTCGGCGCCATCGCAAGCATCATCGGCATTTCATCGGCCGGTGCGCATGAACTCTGCATGGCTGTCGCGGACGCTGCCACCGGCAAAGTGCTGGTGCAGCGCGGTGAGTGCCGCCAGCGCGTCACTTCCGCGTCCACCTTCAAGATTGCCATCAGCTTGATGGGCTACGACTCCGGCTTTCTGAAAGACGAACACACGCCGACGCTGCCTTTCCGCGAAGGCTATGTCGACTGGCGCGAGAACTGGAAATATCCTACAGACCCCAGCAAGTGGATGAAGGACTCGGTGGTCTGGTATTCACAGCAGATCACCAAGTCGCTTGGCAAAGAGCGATTCGCCGAATACACCAGGCGCTTCCAGTTCGGTAACGCTGACGTCTCAGGCGATGCCGAACACGATGGCCTGACGCTGTCCTGGATCGGCTCCTCGCTGAAAATCTCGCCGCTTGAGCAACTGGCCTTCCTGTCGAAAGTCGTGAACCGCCAGCTCAGCGTGAGCCAGCACGCCTACGACATGACCGCGCGCCTCACGAAATTCGACGATGCGCCTGCGGACTGGGATGTACACGGCAAAACCGGCGCATCCTCCGGCTACGGCTGGTATGTCGGCTGGGCGAGCAAGGACAAGCACACCTACGTCTTTGCGCGCCTCATGAAAAAGGATGCAAGCGATGCGCAGGATGTCCCGGCGGGCGTCATCGCGCGCGATGCCTTCTACAAGGAATTCCCGGCGCTGATCGCACCGCTGGCGAAGTGAATCAAACGCCGTCCGGCGTCGGCGTTTTGTGCTTGTACTCGCACAGGTCCGCAATAATGCAGTTCCAGCATTGCGGCTTGCGCGCGGTGCAGATGTAGCGGCCGTGCAGGATCAGCCAGTGATGCGCATCGAGCAGGAATTCCTTCGGCACGAACTTCATTAGCTTCTGTTCGACGATGTCCACGTTCTTGCCCGGCGCGATGTTGGTGCGGTTGGACACGCGGAAGATATGCGTATCGACGGCCATTGCCAGCTCGCCAAAGGCCGTATTCAGCACGACGTTCGCGGTCTTGCGTCCCACCCCCGGCAGTTCTTCCAGTTCCTCGCGCGTGCGCGGCACTTCGCCGTCGTACTTGTCGACCAGGATCTGACAGGTGGCGATCACGTTCTTCGCCTTGGTCTTATACAGGCCGATGGTCTTGATGTAATCCATCAGTTCATCGACGCCCAGATCGAGAATCGCCTGTGGCGTATTCGCCACCGGATACAGCTTGCGCGTGGCCTTGTTCACGCCCACGTCGGTTGCCTGGGCTGACAGCAGCACGGCAATCAACAGCTCGAAAGGCGTGGTGTATTCCAGCTCGGTCTGGGGTTTGGGATTGGCCGCGCGCAGGCGGCTGAAGATTTCGTGGCGTTTGGCTGGATTCATTTGTTCTTGTCGGCTTCAGCGCGCTGGCGGGCACGCTCCATGGCGGCGGCGATGATCTGGCGCTTGCGTTCCTTTTCCGCTTCTTCCGCCGAATTCTCCGGCGCCAGGCGGTCCACCGCTTCCATCTTGGCTTTGGCCTTGGCGGCCAGGCGCGCATCGTTCTCGTCGCGTTCGCGTTTCAGATGTTCGGTGCGGAAGTCGTGGCGCGAGCGTGCGGCGTCGGCGTCTGCCTGCGTCCAGGCGTCCCAGCCGGTGGTTTCAGTGACCGGGTACATTACGATGCAGTCCACAGGACAGGCCGGCACGCACAAGTCGCAGCCGGTGCACAGTTCCGGAATGATGGTGTGCATTTGTTTGGCCGCGCCCATGATCGCATCGACCGGGCAGGCCTGGATGCACAAGGTACAGCCGATGCACAGCGATTCGTCGATGAAGGCCACGGCGCGCGGGCGCTCCAGGCCGTTGACGGGATTGAGCGGAATGACAGGCCGTCCTGTCACCGATGACAGCCTGCGGATGCCTTCCGCGCCGCCCGGCGGGCACTGGTTGATATTCGCTTCGCCGGCCGCGATGGCTTCTGCATACGGTCGGCAACCCTGATAGCCGCACTTGGTGCATTGGGTCTGCGGCAGCACGTCTTCGATGCGGTCGGCCAGGGTTTTCGGATCAGTCACGGCTTACTTATTTGCTTGGTAAAGCGCCATTATCCGATATCTGGCGGCGCGCGGCACGAAAACCCCGCATGGACAGCGGGTTACCATTAGTTGCACATAAACAACTTTGAAATCGCTTTCATTTGTGGGACGATCTTCATCCACTATGAACGGATCGCGCGCTCTTTGCTTGCTGGGACTGACGATTGGACTGCTGGCCGCCGGCCCGGCCATGTCCGACTCGCCGGTCGCGCCGCTGCATATCGCGGCTGAGGATTGGCCGCCTTATGTGACGTCCGCGCTGCCCGATAATGGGGTGGCTGTGGCGGCTGCGTCGACCGTGTTTGCGCGGCTGGGCAATGTGCTGGAGGTCGATTACTTCCCCTGGAAACGCACCATGGAATTTGGCCTGCATAATCCACGCTACGCGGGCTTCATGGCGGTGTGGCGCACACCGGAGCGCGAGAAGCTGTGCTATTTTTCGTCGCCGATTGCCAGCACGCAGACGGTGCTGGCTTATCTGAAGGAGGCGCCGCTGCAGGCGTCTTCGCTGTCGGAGTTGRAGGGCGTGCGCATCGGTACGGTGGGTGGCTATGCCAACGATGATGAGTTCGAAACCCAGGTGCGCAAGGGCGCGCTGCAGGTGGAGGAGGGCGTCAACGACGAAACCAATTTGCGCAAGCTGCTGTCGAAACGCTTCGCGGCCATCGTGATCGAGAAGCGCGTGCTGCGCTACTTGCTGTCCACGCCACAATTCCGCACGGAGCGTGACCGCATCGGCTTTGCCGGCAATCTGTTCCGTGAGCGCCCGGTCCACATCTGCTTCAAACGCAGCCCGGAAGGCCAGGCCCGCCAGCGCGCCTTCAACGCCGCCGCCCGTGACCTCGACCTCCCCAAATTCGAACGCGACTACTGGCGCCGCCTCGGCGACGAAGCCCTGCCGGGCGGTTGATCTGCATCAGCTTAACCCCGCTGCTCCGATGCTGGACTGGAGGGGGGAGTCGCAATAAAAAACGCCCCGGCTGGCGGGGCGTTTTGATTTGGTAGCGGTAGCTGATCAGCCGTGCTGCTTGATGAAGGCGGTGATTTTCGGGCAGACGATTTCGCGCCAGCGGCGGCCGGAGAAGATGCCGTAGTGGCCGGCTTGCGGGACCACGAAGTCTTCCTGCATGTCGGACGGAATACCGGTGCACAGCTCGTGTGCCGCCTGGGTCTGGCCAGGGCCGGAGATGTCGTCCAGCTCGCCTTCCACGGTCAGCAATGCCACATTGGTGATGTCCTGCGGACGCACCAGCTGGCCATCCACATCCCAGGTGCCGCGCGGCAGCGCGAAGTCCTGGAACACGGTCTTGATGGTGTCGAGGTAGTATTCGGCCGGCATATCCAGCACCGCGTTGTACTCGTCGTAGAACTTGCGGTGGCTTTCCGCCGGCTCGTCGTCGCCGCGCACCAGGTGCATGTAGAACTCGCGGTGCGATTGCGCATGGCGGCCCGGGTTCATGGCGATGAAGCCGGCATGCTGCAGGAAGCCTGGATACACCTTGCGGCCAAAGCCCGGATAGTTCGGCGGCACCGCATAGATCACGGTGTTTTCGAACCAGGAGAATTTCTTTTCGGTGGCCAGATTGTTGACCGCGGTCGGCGATTTGCGAGGATCGATCGGGCCGCCCATCATGGTCATGGTCTTCGGCAGCATCGGGTCCTTGTTGGTGGCCATCAGCGAGATGGCCGCCAATACCGGCACGGTCGGCTGGCAAACGGAAATCACGTGCACATTCGTGCCGAGGTGGCGAATGAACTCCTGCACGTACTTCACATAATTGTTCAGATGGAAGGGGCCTTCCGACAGCGGCACCTGGCGCGCGTCAACCCAGTCCGTGATGTAGACATCGTGCTCCTGCAGCATGGCCTGCACGGTGTCGCGCAGCAGGGTGGCATGGTGACCGGACAGCGGCGCAACGATCAGCACGGTCGGCTGCTTCAGGGCCTTGATCTCTTTTTCGCTCAGGTCCTTACCGAAGTGGATCAGCTTGCAGAAGGGCTTGTTGTCGACCACGCGTTCGATAATCGGCACCGTCTTGCCTTTGACCTCGACCTCCTTGATGCCGAAAGCCGGTTTCTCGTAATCCTTGCCCAATCGGTACATCAGCTCGTAGCCCGCAGCAATACGTTGCGAGAACGGCGTGTGCGCCAGAGGGGAAACAGGATTGGAGAAGAGTTTGGACGATGCCTCGGCCCATTGCATCAAGGGGCTCAGCAGGGATCGTTGCATTTCGTGCAGTTGGTAAAGCATAGGAACGTCCTGGTCGTGTTGCACTGCGGAAAATGTGGCAATGCGGAATCGTAAATCAATTATAGGCCATTTGTTCGTGACCTACAGCATTTCGCAATACCTTCCAGAAAGAGCACATTCGACGGCGCTGCGGCCTTTGTACCAAGATAATACTGGCTAGAAAAGAAAAAAAGCAGCGTTTCCGCTGCTTTTTTGTAGGACCGGTCCGAAGAAAAGGTCGGATCAGTCGAACACCGGGGTTTCCACGCCCAGCACTTTGTGCAGTTTTGGCGACGTGGTGGTGTATTGCATGTGGATTTTCTTGTCCGGGAAGATATATGGTGCAGCGCCGAACGCAGCCAGAGCCGCTTCGTGGAAGCCCGACAGGATCAGTTTCTTCTTGCCTGGATAAGTGTTGATATCGCCCACGGCAAAGATGCCCGGCACATTGGTTTCGAACTTCTCGGTGGAAACGACTTTCAGCTGCTTGCGCTCGATGTCCAGGCCCCACTCGGCGATTGGACCCAGCTTCGGCGACAGGCCGTAGAACACCAGCAGCATGTCCAGCGGCACGCGGCGGGTCACGCCGTCGGCGCCGGTCACGCGCAGCTCGGACAGCTTGTCGTCCTTGGTTTCGATGCCGCTCACCTGGCCGACGATCAGCTGCATTTCGTATTCGTCGCACAGCTGCTTCATCTTGGCCACGGAAGCCGGTGCGGCGCGGAAGTCTTCACGGCGGTGCAGCAGCACGACCGACTCGGCTTTGCCCACGAAGTTCAGTGCCCAGTCCAGCGCGGAGTCGCCGCCGCCGCAGATGACCAGGTTCTTGCCTTCGAACTTTGCCGGATCTTTCACGCGATAGAACAGCTGCGAGCCTTCGAAGGCTTCAATGCCGTCCACCTTCATGGTGCGCGGCTGGAACGAGCCCACGCCGGCAGCGATAAAGATGGTCTTGGTGATGAACTTGGTGCCCAGGCTGGTTTCGACGTCGAAACGGCCGTCTTCGCGCTTGTTCACCAGGGTCACTTCCTGGCCCAGGTGGTAGGTCGCGCCGAATGGCTCGATCTGCTTCAGCAGGCCGTCGGTCAGTTCCTGGCCGGTGCAGGAAGGAATCGCTGGAATGTCGTAGATCGGTTTGTCCGGATACAGTTCCACGCACTGGCCGCCAACGGCTGCCAGGGAGTCGATCACGTGGGCTTTAATCTCCAGCAGGCCGAGTTCGAAGACCTGGAACAGGCCGACTGGGCCAGCGCCGATAATCACGGCATCGGTTTCGTGGAGACCACCGGGTGGGGTGCTGACGACGTTCATAATGATTCTCATTCCATCCAAATAAGCGAACACCGCGTCAGGCGCGGTGTTGCACGTTAAATAACCGCCATTGCAGAGCGCGTAGGGCGGATCAACGATCCGCCGTGCTTAGCGCTTCAGCAACTGGATCTTTTCCTTGACGTCCTTGAACTGTTCCGCCTCTGGCAGCGCAGGCTTGGTCTTCGTGATCGAAGGCCAGTTGCGCGACAGGTCCGCATTGATCTTGATGAAGTTCTGCTGGTCGGAGGGCACGTCTTCTTCAGCGAAAATGGCGTTCACCGGGCACTCGGCTACGCAAACGGCGCAGTCGATGCACTCGTCCGGGTCGATCGCCAGGAAATTGGGGCCTTCCCGGAAACAATCTACCGGGCAAACATCGACGCAGTCCGTGTAACGGCAGGCGATGCAGGATTCGGTGACAACGTGGGTCATAACAGTCCTATCTATGTTTATGCGCTGGAAAAACCTCAGCAAAGCACTGTATTTTAAGGCAATTCGCTATTTCTCACAATTCAGCGTTATACACAATACATATAAGCAAATTCGGCATAAGGAAACGACATGACGGTTTGCTAAGCAGCGGCGCGGATCAGATTCAGCAGATCCAGCCAGGGAGAAGGGGCGTCTTCGGCGAAGGAGAGGGAGCGCTGGCGGCCGTCGCCAATGGCCGTGATGGTCCAGCGTGGAATGTCCGCGCCGATGGTGCCGGGCGGATCTGGCGCTTCGAAAAAATCGTTGGAGGCGAGGGCTGCCTCCAGCGCCGGTCCGGCCGGGCTCGTTTGCGTATCGACTTCGTAGTGCTGGCTCAGCCCCGCGAAGCCGCCGCCGCCCGTGACCATGATCTTCATTTGATTGCCACCTCGCTCGTTTCGCGCAGCGCATAGCCATGGCACCAGGCGGCCAGCGCCTGGCGCTCGGCGTCCAGTACCTCTTCCAGTCCGAAATACTCCGGATGGTTCAAAGTACCACAGCAGGCGCGGCGGTCCTGGCGCGCTTCGGGGGCATCTTCCACCATCGGCGCCAGCGTTACGCCGGGCAGATGGTCGTCGGTCAGCGGCACCGGCGATACCACGACTTCGCGCAGCGCAAAGCGATTGCGGATGGCGTTGAGGTAATCCACCGGCTTGCCATCGGTGTGGGCAATCAGCAGCATCTGGTTCACCACGTCGGCATAGCTGGCGCCGGCGTCCGGCGCAGCGACGAGGGCGCGCAGCACCAGGCTGCACAAGTAGGCGCCAACGCGATGCAGCACGGCCGCATCGTCATACAGGCCGGGCTGGCGCTCGTAGGCGAACAGGTCGGCCAGGATGTCGTAAATGGCGCCCGTGAACACTTGCGACAGCGCGTGCACCTCATTGCCCACCTCGGACAGCTTGAGGTCGTTGTCCGCATTGCGCAGCCCGTTTGGACGGCCCAGCGCCAGGCCGAATTGTTCCGCCATATCGGCCAGGAAGGTTTTGTCGTGCAGGTCTGACTTGGTCTGCGCGACCACCGCTTCCACCTGGTCGAGCTGGGATAGCGCGAGGAAGATGGCGGTCAGGTCGCCAAAGGATTCGTGCAGACCGCCGGTTTGCGGTGGCGCGCTGCTCAGAATCCATTTTGGCTTCAAGCCATCCAGCACCGCGTGCCCCGTTTCGTGCGACACGATATCGAAGGAGCGGCAGCAGTAGATGCGCTCGGTACCGCCGCTGGGAATGAAGTCGCCGAACTTCACGGCGCGGTCGTTGCGGCTGTAATAGGCATTCATCACATTCGGCAGGCCGTGCGGGAAAACCGACAGCGGGTCGGTATTCTTGACGCTGTTCCAGGCCCAGGGCAGGGGCGCGGCGCTGTCGCCTTTCGCCAGCACGCGCTGGTACATGGTCAGTGTCTGGCGCACCACGGCGAAGGTGTGCACGGCGTCGAACTGGTCGGTGTTGGGCGACATGATGAAGTCGCCGAAGGCGTTCGGACTCACTGCGGCGATACCCGGCTTACCAGAGGTAATACGGGCGTCGCGCGGTCCTTCCAGCACCACGCCGGGCAGGAAAGCCTTGCGCGTGCCGAGTTCGCTCACCGACGGGTCCTGCTTCCACATCAGCACGCGCGCGCCGGTGGGCGGCGCGGAGCAGGTCTTCATCGGCATGGCGCTTTCCTTCAGGCGCGACGCGCTCGGTTGCGCCAGCAATTGCGCGGTCTTGCGATGCAGGCGATACAGTTCGGTGGGCGTGGGCACATAGCCGACCGGCAGCGACGCGCATTTCGTCAGAACGGCCTCGACCGGGACGATGACTTTTTGATCCATGATGTTCTCCCCAAGGGACGGGCAGGAAGGTTTCCCGCCGCAGTCGAACAAACATGGTCGCGCCTTGTGCGCCGGAGCTTTTTGATCCAACTCAAACGCGCTCGCGGTAAAATGGCGCCTTTTTGCAGACGGTAGAGTAGGCGCATGTCCGACATCAACATCACCCAGGCGCACAGCCTGGCGCCCGAAGCAGCCCGCGCGGCGGCTGAAAAAGTAGCTGAAAAAATTTCCCGTGAATTCGACCTCGCCTGCACCTGGCACGGCGACACCCTGCGCTTCGGCCGCAGCGGCGTGGAAGGCACGCTGACCTTGCTGGAAAGCGCAGCGCACATGAACATCAAGCTCGGCTTCCTGATGGGCGCCTTCAAATCCGCCATCGAAGGCAAAGTCGCCGAAAAAATGCGCAGTGTCTTCGCTGGCGAAGCGGCTTGATTCTATAAGAAGCGGTACAGCACGCAGGCATCGACCAGTCCCAACTGGCGGTGCCTGAAGGCTTTGGGCAGCGTGCCCACTTGCTCGAATCCGAACTTTCGGTAGAGCCGCATGGCCGGCTCGTTGGTTGTTACCACATAGTTGAACTGCATGGCCAGGAAGCCTTGCGCGCGAGCGCGTGCGAGGCTGTCCTCGACAAGGGCCTTGCCTATTCCTCGTCCCTGCGCTGCGGGCGCCACGGCGTAGGTCGCGCTGGCGATGTGCGCGCCGTGATCCGGGTAGTTTGCTCCCATCTTGTACATGCCGAGGATGCGGTCATCCTCCGCCGCGACGTAGGCCGTGTGCGTGCTGAACCAGTGCGCCTGGAAAGTCTGTTTGTCGAAGCCGGCGCCGAAGGGGAAAGCATCGCCGCGCGCGATCACGGCCTGAAAAATCAGCCACATCGCATCCAGATCGTCCGCATTGGCGCGGCGGATTTCAAGCATTGAGGCCTCCGGCGCGGCGCAGCATGCTGCGCACGATGATCTTGTGCAGCGGCGCCACCGGCACCAGGTACAGGCGGCCCAACAGGTTATGCAAGTGAACGACGGTCGACACGTTCAGCGCACCGTCCGTTTTGCAGACCGAGACTTCGACCTTTAAATGCTTGTCAGTATCGCCGAGGATGACTTCATCCTGCGTCAGATAGCGCACGTCGAAAATGCCGACCCGGTCGCCGACCCTGTAGTCCAATGCAGGCTTGCGGGCGCTGGCGCCGTTCAGTGCGCCCAGGTTTTTCAAGCCCACCAGGCCGACCAGCCGGTTGCGCAGATCCATTAGCCAGTTCACCCAGCCCGGCGTTTGACGCGCCACGCGCAGGTAAAGTTCAAGCGCCGAGGCGTCGCTTGGCGGAATGGCGATCCGGTAGCTGTCGTGATAATACGCGCCGTCCAGGCGGCGGCTGATTTCGCTGCCTGCCGGTGCGTCGATTGTTTCAACCATTGCGCGCATCTGAACTCCTCAAGCCAGAAGATCGAGGCATGATGCCGCCGCCAAGCCCAAAAAGCAATCGGCCCGTCTGCTGCTTGCGGACGGGCCGATTAATTTGGTCAGGCGCTGATTACTTCAGACCTTCGATCAGGTCGACGTACTGCTGCTTGGCGTCGTCCTGCGAAGTGCCGGCCAGGGCGGCCCAGGCGTCGAACTTGGCGCGGTTGACGAAGTCGGTCATGCCAGGAC
>NZ_JBFRDW010000037.1:0-17692 GCF_052113985.1 Pseudoduganella sp. RAF53_2
GACCCGCCGCATGCGCTTGGCGGCCATTGCTTCAGGTAAAATTCTCTGTCATGAGAATCCTGATTAGCAACGACGACGGCTACCTGGCACCCGGCATCAACGCCCTGGCCGATGCGCTGGCCCCCATTGCCGATATCGTGGTGGTAGCGCCTGACAGCAACCGTTCCGGCGCCTCCAATTCGCTGACGCTGGACCGTCCATTGTCCGTGCAGCAAGCCGCCAACGGTTTCTATTTTGTCAATGGTACGCCCACCGACTGCGTCCACGTGGCCCTGACCGGCATGCTGGACAAGCTGCCCGACCTGGTGGTGTCCGGCATCAACAACGGCCCGAATATGGGCGACGACACGCTGTACTCCGGCACGGTGGCGGCGGCCACGGAAGGTTATCTGTTTGGCATTCCCGCCATCGCTTTCTCGCAAGGCGCCTACGGCTGGGCGCATGTGGACGCCGCCGCCAAAGTGGCGCGCGACATCGTGCAGCGCTATATGGATGCGCTGGAAAAGCCGTATCTGCTGAATGTGAACATTCCGACCCTGCCGTATGAAGAGCTGGGGCCGCTGACCCCGACCCGCCTGGGCCGGCGCCATCAGGCGGAACCCGTGATCAAGCAGCAGGACCCGCGCGGCCGCGACATCTACTGGATTGGCCCGCCCGGCGCCTGCAAGGATGCGGGCGAGGGCACCGATTTTCATGCCGTTGCCAGCGGACGTGTTTCCGTCACCCCGCTGCAGATCGACCTGACGCACAAGACCCAACTCGATTCCTTGGCAAAGGCCCTCGCATGAGCGACAAGACCCGCCAGTTCCCACYGCCCCTGTCATCCGTCACGGACAAGGCCCAGAAGAAACAGCAGGTCTTTTCCCCCGTGGCCACGCCGCAAACGGCCACGCAGAATGCGGCCCGCACCGCCGCCAACAGTCCATGGAAACCGCCCACCGTGGTGGCCACGCCCTCCCGTTCGCATGCGTACGCGATGGAGCGCTCGCAGCCGCTGCCGGCTGCCGCACCACGCCAGAATCCGCTGGTGTCGGACGCGGTACGGCGCGCCATGGTGCAGCGCGTCGCCAACCAGGGCGTGCAGGACCAGGTGGTGCTGGAGGCGCTGGCCCGCGTGCCGCGCCACGCCTTCATGGACGAAGGCCTGGCATCGCAGGCCTATATTGACGCATCGCTGCCCATCGGCCACCACCAGACCATCTCCCAGCCCTATATCGTGGCGCGCATGATCGAGGTCCTGCGCAATGGCGCGGCGCTGCAGCGCGTGCTCGAAATCGGTACCGGCTGCGGTTACCAGGCCGCTGTTTTAGCCTGTGTTGCGCAAGAGGTGTATTCCATTGAGCGTATTAAACCGTTACATGAGCTGGCGAAAGCCAACTTGCGCCCGATGAGGGTACCGAACATTCGATTGCACTATGGAGATGGTATGCTAGGCTTGCCGCAAGCCGCCCCCTTCGATGGCATAATTCTGGCCGCTGCCGGCCTGGAAGTGCCACAAGCCCTGCTGGAGCAACTGAGCATCGGCGGCCGTCTGGTCGCCCCAGTAGGGGGCCGCACCCAACATTTAGAGCTGGTCACACGCGTCGCTAAGGCTGAATGGGTCAGCCAGACGCTGGAGGACTGCCATTTCGTGCCGCTGCGGTCCGGCACAGTATGAAACCACTGAAGATGAGAATGACGAAGAAAAGTTCCCTATTGCTGTTGACGATGCTGCTGGCGCTGAGCGCCTGTACCACGGCCCCGAACCAGGCGCCTGTCGTTGACCGTACCCCCGTAGTAACGCCACCGCCAGTCGCCAAGCCGGCGCCAGTTGAAGAACCGAAGGACAAGGACGGGTACTACACCGTCCGCAAGGGCGATACCCTGATCCGCATCGCGCTGGAACATGGCCTGAATTACCGCGACCTGGCGGCCTGGAACAATCTGTCCAATGCGGACGACATCAAGGTCGACCAGTCCCTGCGCGTGAAGCCACCGGAAGGTGTGGTCACGGCTGCCGTGACGCCGCCGCCGCCGCTGGTCGTGCCACCCAAGAAAACCACGCCGAAGGGCGACAAGAAGCCTTACACCGACAGCAATCTGGCGGAGATGCAGAAGCCGGAAGGCGAGAACGGCAAGGCTGAAAAACCGGTCCAGGTGGCCAGCGTTGCGCCAGCCCCGGCACCGGCTGCGGCCGCGCCGGCCCTGAGCGCGGAAGACCGCGAACTGACCTGGATCTGGCCGTCGGACGGCAAAGTGATCGCCTCCTTCGATGAGGGCAAAAACAAAGGTATCGATATCGCCGGGCGTCCGGGACAACAAGTGTTGGCTGCCGGTGCAGGAAAAGTGATGTATGCAGGCAGCGGCATCCGCGGATATGGTAATCTCGTCATTGTGAAGCACAGTAACAGCCTGTTGTCGGCTTATGCCCATAACCGGACCATCCTCGTGAAGGAGGGCCAGAGTGTGARCAAGGGCCAGACAATTGCTGAAATGGGGGACTCCGATACCGACACCGTCAAGCTGCACTTTGAGATAAGGCAGCAGGGCAAGCCGGTGGACCCGTCGAAATTCCTGCCTAACCGCTAGGTACTACCCATGACACGCTCGCCGCACGACCAGATGGATGAAGACTCGCTGCCGGACGAGTTCCAGGACGAGGCGAGCGAAGATGTGGTGATCGATTCCGCCGAAGAGGAAGGCGGTGATGCATCGGTCGAAGTAGGCGCGGTGCTGGAGAGCGTCGACGAGCTGAAAAAAGTGCTGGCGGCGGAACTGTCCACCGACACCACCCAGCACTACCTGAACCAGATCGGCACTCGTCCGCTGCTGACGGCGCCGCAGGAAGTCCACTACGCCACCCTGGCCAAGCAGGGTGATTTCGCGGCCCGCCAGACCATGATTGAGCACAATCTGCGTCTGGTGGTGTCGATCGCCAAACACTACATCAACCGCGGCGTGGTCCTGCTCGACATGATCGAGGAGGGCAATATCGGCCTGATGCGCGCCATCGACAAATTCGAGCCCGAGCGCGGTTTCCGTTTTTCGACTTACGCCACCTGGTGGATTCGCCAGAGCATCGAGCGCGCCATCATGAACCAGGCGCGTACCGTGCGCCTGCCGGTACATATGGTGCGTGAGCTGAACCAGATCCTGCGCGGCAAATACCAGCTGGAGTCGCAGCACCACAACGGCAAGGACGCCACCGCCGAGGACATCGCCGACCTGGTGGGCCGTCCGGTGGAGGAGGTGCAGGATATCCTGGCCCTGTCCGAGCACGCTACCTCGCTGGATGCGCCGCTGGATAACGATCCCCAGTCCTCGCTGATGGACRTGCTGCCCGGCGATTCGGACGAAAGCCCGGACTCCAAAGCCGAGCACCACGAAATGACGGTGCTGGTGCGCGACTGGCTGACCAAGCTGCCGGATAAGCAGCGCATTGTCATCATGCGCCGTTTCGGCCTGGATAACGACGATCCGGCCACGCTGGAAACCTTGGCCGAGGAAATGGGCGTGACGCGCGAGCGGGTGCGCCAGATCCAGCAGGAAGCCCTCGTCAAACTGAAGCGCGCCATGGCGGCGCGCGGCGTGGTGCGCGATTCCCTGCTCTAAACCCAAGGCGTGAACCTGGTGCCTGCCACAACGTGGCAGGCACCCCGCCGAAGTCCGCGGCCGGAAATAAGGTGGCAGGCACCCCGCCGAAGTCCTCGGCCGGAAATAAGGTGGCAGCCACAGCGTGGCTGCCACCAGAATTTGCCTTGGGTTCTGCTATCATAGCGGGCTTTAAGCGCGCCATGCGCCGGCTGCAATCTTAATCGCTATGCAAGACAACACCATCATCGAAATCAAATCCCTGGACATGGACGCGCGTGGCGTTGGCCACATCGACAATGAAGACGGCTCGCCGGGCAAGGTGGTGTTCATCGAAGGCGCGCTGCCGGGCGAGAAAGTCAGCTTCGAACTGCTGCGCAAGAAAAAGAACTGGGAGCAGGGCCGCATGACGGCGCTGCACAAGGAATCGTCCTCGCGCGTAAAGCCGAAGTGCGTGCATTTCGACTATTGCGGCGGCTGTTCCATGCAGCACCTGGAGCCGTCGGCCCAGGTGGCGATCAAGCAGCGCGTGCTGGAAGACAATCTGTGGCATCTGTCCAAGGTCAAAGCCGAGACCATGATGCGTCCGATGTACGGTCCGACCTGGGGCTACCGCTACCGCGCGCGCCTGTCCTCGCGCTACGTGGCCAAGAAGGGCACGGTGCTGGTTGGCTTCCATGAGAAGAAGTCGGTGTTCGTGGCTGACATCCAGAGCTGCCAGATCCTGCCCAAGCATGTGTCGGACATGTTGATGCCGCTGCGCGCGCTGATTCAGTCGCTGACCATCTTCGACAAGGTGCCGCAGATCGAGCTGGCCATCGGTGAAGACAATACTGTGCTGGTGATGCGCAATATGGTGCCGCTGGGCGAGGGCGACGAAGCCAAGTTGAAGGCCTTTGCCGACGAATACAAGATTCAATGGTGGCTGCAGCCGAAAGGCCCGGACACCGCCTATCCGTTCTACCCGGCAGACAAAGAGCTGTATTACACACTGCCGGAATTTGGCATCAAGATGCCGTTCAAGCCGACCGACTTCACCCAGGTGAACCACCACATCAACCGCGTGCTGGTGCACAAGGCACTGAACCTGCTTCAGGTGCAGAAGGACGAGCGCGTGGCCGACCTGTTCTGCGGCCTGGGCAACTTCACCCTGCCGCTGGCAACCCAGGCGCGCGAAGTGGTCGGCATCGAAGGTTCGACCGCGCTGACTGAGCGCGCGCTGGCCAACGCGAAGGTGAATGGCGTGGATGGCCATACCACCTTCCAGTGCCGCAACCTGTTCGAGATCACCAAGGACGACCTGATCGCCCTCGGCAAATTCGACCGCATGCTGATCGACCCGCCGCGCGATGGCGCCATGGCGCTGTCGCTGGCGCTGGCGGAGCTGAAGGAAAGCAATCCGGACATGCTGCCGAAGCGTATCGTCTACGTTTCGTGCTCGCCGTCCACGCTGGCGCGTGACGCCGGTGTGCTGGTGCACCGCGCCGGCTACCGCCTGACGCAAGGTGGCGTGATCAATATGTTCCCGCACACTTCCCACGTCGAATCGATGGCGGTGTTCGAACTCGCTTAACTAGCGGTGTTTGTCGCGGAAGAAGTTCCACGCTTCTTCCGCCGTTTCAAAGTCCGCATTCTGTGCGCCCAGCAGGGCGTTCACATACCACTGCATGCGGTGGGCGATGCTCGGTTCCGAGTGGCCGCCTTTTTCCACCTTGATGAATTCGACCTGCCGGTCGGCGCCCCAGACATAGCGGCGTGCCGACGTGTCGCCTGATTCCGGGCGATGGGGCAGGGCGCTTTCCTGTGCCGCATCCGGCAGCTTATCGACGTTGCGCCAGAGGGCAAGCGTGTCGTCCACGCTGATGGCCGAGCCGCGTCCGCGCAGCAGGAAGTGCCCGACTTCACCACCGGCGTAAGGTGCAATCTTGTCGGCCGTGCCGTGTACCACCAGGACCGGCATCGGCTGCGTGGGCGCGGCGCACAGGCTTTTCGCCGGCCATAGCGCGGCAACCGCGGCGATGCCCGCGATCTTTGGCGCCAGTTCCACGCCGACCCGGTAGGTCATGCCGCCGCCGTTCGAGGTGCCCATCACGTACACGCGGGCCGGATCGGCGTTGTGCTCCTGGATGGCCTTGTCGATCAGGGCATTGATGAAGCCCACATCATCGGTTTTGGGATTGGTGCCCGCATCGGCGCGGCAATCGTTCCAGCCAGTCTTGTCGTCGCTGCCCTTGCTGCCATCGGGCGCAATCACCAGTACCTGCTCGCGGTCCGCGATGGCAAGCCATTGCTGCATTGGCGCGTTCAAGCGCTCCTTGCCGAATACCACGCTGGCAGACGCGGTATGACCGTGCAGCACGATGACCAGGGGCCGCTTGCCGGACGCTGTTTGCTGCGGCGTGGCCAGCAAATAATGGCGCGGCCCTTCGGGGCGCTGCAGGTCGGCAGAGGTGATGGTGGCGGCCTGCAAACTGCAAGGCAGGAAGGCCAAAGCTGCAAGGATTTTCATGCGAAAATGGTAACACAACGACCCTCGTGGAGCGATGATGCGTATCCTTTCCGCAGTCCTTTGCCTGCTTGCGCTGCCAGTCCTGGCAAGCGCTCAATCCATCACTTCCTTTTCGCCCGAGGGCACCATCAAAGAGGTGCGACAGGTCAAGGTGCGCTTCGATACGCAGATGGTGGCCTTCGGCGATTTGCGCCTGGACGACCCGATGGATGTTGAATGTACGGAGAAGGGCAAGGGACGCTGGATCGATGGCAGCAGCTGGAGCTACGATTTCGAGCGTGATCTGCCGGGCGGCGTGCGCTGCAAGTTCACGCTCAAGGCGGGCCTCAAGGATCTGGCGGGCGCACCGCTGACAGGGCAGACCTCCTACACCTTCGATACCGGCGGCCCCGCCATCATGCAGTCGCTGCCGCGCGGGTAGATCGACGAAAACCAGGTCTTCGTGCTGGCGCTGGACGCGGTGCCGGACGAGCGCACCATTGAAGCCAACGCATGGTGCATGGCCCAGGGCATCAACGAGAAAATCCCGGTGCGCCTGCTGAAGGGTAAGGAGCGCGACGAAATTCTGGCTGCGCGCAAAAGCTTTATCGATCGCCAGCTGCATATCTATTTCGCGGCGCGCGGTGTGGTGTGGAAGGCGTCGGCGCGGGTGAAGAATCCGGCGCAGGAGAAGCTGCCGCTAGCGGTGCTTCAGTGCCGTCAAACGCTGCCGATGGACAGCGCGGTGTCGCTGGTCTGGGGCGCCGGCATCGCCACGGAAACGGGAATCGCCAACACGCAGGACCAGGAGCTGCGCATGCGCACCCGCCCGGACTTCAAGGCGGACTTCTCCTGCGAGCGCCTGAAGCGCGACGGAAATTGCATCCCCATCCTGCCGATGAACCTCTATTTCACCGCGCCGGTCAGCATGGCCGATGCGAAGGCCATCACGCTCACTGGACCGCGCGGCATGAGCTGGCAGCCGGTCGTGCCGAAAGAAGAGGAGAAAGCCAGCCATGTGAGCTATTTGACCTTCAAAGGGCCGTTCCCGGAAAAATCCACATTCAAGCTGCAGCTGCCGGCAGGGATGAAGGACGATGCTGGCCGCGTGCTGAGCAACGCCAGCCGCTTCCCGTTGACCGTGAAAACGGACGAGGAACCGCCGCTGGTCAAGTTCCCAGCCCGCTTCGGCATCATCGAAGCGCGCGGCGACCGCATGCTGCCTGTCACGGTGCGCAATATCGAAGCGGCGATCGCCGCGCGCCTCGCAAAACCTGGCGCGGTGGCACCCGCGTCCGGCCCCGTTGCAGGCGCTGCCGCCGCAGCGGGTGGCAGCGCCGCGCCAACGGCTGCGACCGCGCCGGCCGCGCCCGTGACTGGTTCCGTCCTGCGCGTTGCCGCAGGCCAGGATATCGACGTGATCAAGTGGATGAAGCGCCTGGGCGGCGGCAGTGACGGCTGGCAGCCTTCCGACCAGTACAGCTACGACATGGCGACGCAGCTGCTGAAGAAAGAAGGAACTCCTATCACGCTGCCTAAGCCAAATGGACGCGCCGCGTTTGAAGTGATCGGCATCCCTCTGCGCCAGCCTGGCTTTTATGTGGTTGAACTGGCCAGCCCCAAACTGGGCAAAGGCATCACGCCGAAGGGAGGCACGGCATACGTGAGTGCCGCGGCGCTGGTCACCAACCTGGCAGCACACTTCAAGCACGGCGCGCACTCGTCGATCGTCTGGGTCACTACACTGGACAAGGCACGGCCAGTCGCCAAAGCGCAGGTGGCGCTGCGCTCCTGCGACGGCAAGCTGCTGTGGCAGGGCACGACCGACAGCAACGGCATCGCACGCATCAACGATGAGCTGCCGGATGTCGCCTGCGGCTACAACCACCACTACTTCGTCAGCGCGCGCAGTGGCGGCGACTTCACGTTCACGCTGTCCGACTGGGACCGCGGTATCGAAAGCTGGCGCTTCAATCTGCCCGTGGATGGACCGACTGCCGACAACGTGATCGCCAGCACTGTCTTCGACCGCACCTTGCTGCGCGCGGGCGAGACTGTGCACATGAAGCACATCCTGCGCCGCCATGTGCAGCAAGGCTTTGCGCTGGTCAAAGGTCCGGACAAAGTCTTCCTCCTGCACGAAGGCAGCGACACCAAATACGAGCTGCCTTTGAGCTGGAACGCCAACGGCAGCGCTGCCAATGACTGGCCCATTCCGCAGGACGCCAAGCAAGGCTGGTACGCCGTGCTGCTGGATGGCCGCGAAGCAGGCCGCTTCCGCGTCGAGCAGTTCCGCGTGCCGACCATGAAGGCGACCCTGCAGGGGCCAAAAGAACCGGCAGTTCAGCCGAAACAAATAACGCTGGACGCGCAGCTGATGTATCTGTCCGGCGGTGCGGCAGGCGGCGCGCCCGTCAAGCTGCGCACCATGGTCGAGCCGAAGCCGGTGCAGTTCAGCGATTACGATGGCTTCAGCTTCGCAGCAGGCGACGTGAAGGAAGGCGTTGAGCGCGCGGCGCCTGCATTTGACGAGGACGAGGGCGATTTCGAAGAAGGCGAGGGTGGCGAAACGGCGGGCGCTGTTGCCACGCGCAGCCTGACGATGGACAAGGCGGGCGGCGCGCGCATCACGATCGAACAGCTGCCAGCGATTACCACGCCGCGCGATCTGCTGGCTGAAATGTCCTGGCAGGACGCGAACGGCGAAACGCTCAGTTCCTCCACGCGCATCCCGCTGTGGCCATCAGGCGTGGTAGTCGGCATTCAGCCCGATGGCTGGGTGGCCAGCAAGGACAAGCTGAAGTTCACCGTCGCCGTACTGGACGTGCAGGGCAAGCCAGTCGCCAACGCCCCGGTCACGGTGGACTATTTCCGGCGCCAGACCTATTCGCACCGCCGCCGTTTGATCGGTGGCTTCTACGCCTACGAGAACAGCAGCGAAATCAAGGCTCTTGGCCAGGCCTGTCGCGGCAATACGGACGCCAAGGGCTTGCTGATCTGCGAAGGGAAGGCGCCCGAATCGGGCAACCTGATCCTGCGCGCCGCGTCGCAAGATGGCGAAGGCCGCCGCGCCGTCACCCAGCGCGAAACCTGGGTGGCTGAAGGCGAGGACTGGTGGTTCGGCGCCACCGACAGCGACCGCATCGATCTGCTGCCCGAGCAGAAACGCTACGAGCCGGGCCAGGATGCCAGCTTCCAGGTGCGCATGCCGTTCCGCGAGGCGACTGCGCTGATCACGGTCGAACGCGAGGGCGTGATCGATACGTATGTGCGCCAGTTAAGCGGCAAAGAGCCAGCCTTCACGATTCCGGTGAAAGCCAACTATGCACCAAACGTGTATGTGTCCGCGCTGGTGGTGCGCGGCCGCGTGGCCGGTGTGGCGCCGACCGCGTTGGTCGATCTTGGCAAACCAGCCTACAAGCTGGGTATCGCGCCGCTGCGCGTGGGCTGGTCCGCCAATGAGCTGAAAGTGCAGATCGCTGCGGACAAACAGGTCTACAAAGTGCGCGACAAGGCGGCCGTAAAAGTCAGCGTGCGCCGCGCTGATGGCAGCATTCCGCCAGCCGGCACCGAGATCGCGCTGGCGGCTGTCGATGTCGGCTTGCTGGAGCTGATGCCCAACACCAGCTGGGATCTGCTGGAAGCCATGATGCAGCAGCGCCGCCTGCAAGTGCAGACGGCCACCGCGCAAATGCAGGTGGTCGGCAAGCGGCACTTCGGCCGCAAGGCTGTTGCGCACGGTGGCGGCGGCGGCAAGGGGGCAGGCCGTGAACTGTTCGACACGCTGCTGTTCTGGAACGCGCGCATCGTGCTGGACGCAAACGGTGAGGCGACCGCCCAGGTGCCGCTGAACGATTCATTGACCGCTTTCCGCATCGTTGCCATCGCCACCGGTGGCGCTGAGCTGTTCGGCACGGGCCGCACCGATATCCGCAGCACGCAGGATGTGATGCTGCTTTCCGGCCTGCCGCCGATGGTGCGCGAGGGTGACCGCTTCCGCGCGGGCTTCACACTGCGCAATACGACAGAAGCGCCGCTCAAGGTCGAACTGGTGGCCAGTGTCTCCGGCAAGGCCTTGCCGGTGCAGAGCGTGACAGTGGCGCCGGGCGAAGCGCGCGAGATCGGCTGGGACTACGCGGTGCCAGCCGGTGTGACCGAACTCGCCTGGGACGTGAGCGTCCGCGCCGGCGACAATTCGTCGGGGGCCGACAGGCTGCGCGTCAAGCAGGCCGTCAAAGCCGCTGTGCCGGTGCGCACGCTTCAGGCCACATTGCTGCAGCTGGACGGCCCGCAATCGATGAAGGTCGCCGCACCAGCCGACGCGATGCCTGGCCGCGGCGGCGTGCAGACCCTGTTCACGGCGCGCCTGGCTGACGAATTGCCCGGCGTGCGCGAGTACATGCAGCTCTATCCCTACACCTRCATCGAGCAGCAGGCTTCGCGCGCCGTTGCGCTGCGCGACGCGAAGATGTGGGACGCCACTGCCGGCAAGCTGGCCAGCTATCTCGATGAGGATGGCCTGCTCAAATACTTCCCGATGATGGAGCGGGGCAGCGATGCGCTGACGGCCTATGTGCTGTCCGTAGCCGACGAAGCCGGCTACGTGGTGCCCGAGATGCAGAAAGCCCGCATGCTCGATGCGCTGGAAGGCTTTGTCTATGGCCGCATCGTGCGCGGCTCGCCGCTGGCGACGGCCGATCTGGCTGTGCGCAAGCTGTCCGCACTGGAAGCCCTGTCGCGGGTGAAGCGTGTGAAGCCGAATATGCTCGAATCCTTCACGATTGCGCCCAATTTGTGGCCGACGTCCGCTGTGATCGACTGGTACTTGATCCTTCAGCGCACGCCGTCATTGCCGGAGCATGCAGCACGCATGAAGGAGGCCGACCAGATCCTGCGCACCCGCCTGAACCTGCAAGGCACGATCATGACCTTCTCGACGGAACGCAGGGACGACTGGTGGTGGCTGATGGTATCCACCGACGCCAACGCGAACCGCCTGATGCTGGCCGTGCTTGACCAGCCATCGTGGCAGGCCGACATGGGGCGTCTGGCGCGCGGCGCATTGAGCCGTCACAAGAAAGGCCATTGGAGCACGACGGTGGCCAATGCCTGGGGTGTGCTGGCGCTGGAGAAGTTCTCGAAGAAATTCGAGTCCGAGCCGGTCGCCGGCAGCAGCACCGCGGCGCTGGCGGGCGCCAGCAAGAGCGTGACGCTGACGACGGATACGAAGAACGCCAGTGTGCTGCTGCCTTGGCCGCGCGGCACGGAGGAACTGCAGCTGAAGCATACAGGCACCGGCAAGCCCTGGGCTACGGTGCAGAGCCGCGCCGCGATTCCGCTGAAGGAGCCGCTGTCGAGCGGCTACACGATCCGCAAGACCATCACGCCAGTCGATCAATCGTCCAAAGGCTCATGGTCGCGCGGCGATGTGTACCGCGTGCGGCTGGAATTGGAAGCGCAGAGCGATATGACCTGGGTGGCGGTGGATGATCCGATTCCGGCCAGTGCGAGTGTGCTGGGCACGGGATTGGGCAGTGATTCGAAAATTCTGACCACCGGCGAGAAGCAGCAGGGCGGCTGGGTGTGGCCGGCCTTCCAGGAGCGCACCTTCGAAGCCTTCCGCAGCTATTTCGAGTATGTCCCGAAAGGCAAATGGACGGTGGAGTACACGGTGCGCCTGAATAATCCCGGCCAGTTCGTGCTGCCGCCGACGCGCGTCGAAGCGATGTATAGCCCGGAGATGTTTGGCGAACTGCCGAACGCTCCCGTGACGGTGAAATGAAGCGCTGCGCATTTGCACTGCTGCTGCTCGCAGGGGCCGCCTCCGCCGCGCCGAGCTACGAGCAGGTCAGGGCGGCCTGGCGCTCGTCCGACGCTGTCCTGCTGGACCGCCACGGCGAGCCGTTGCAGACGCTGCGTATTGGCCTGCAGTCGCGGCGACAGCAGTGGACCATGCTGACTGACATATCGCCCGCGCTGCCGCTGGCCGTCTTGGAGGCAGAGGACCAGCGCTTCATGCAGCACAGCGGCGTGGACTTGCAGGCGATGGGGCAGGCGGCCTGGGACAATCTGTTCCGCAAACGTCCGCGCGGCGCATCCACCATCACGATGCAGCTGGCGGCCATGCTCGATCCGCATTTGCAGCCCGCCAGTGCAGGCGGACGAACCCTGTCGCAGAAGTGGGACCAGATGAAGGAAGCGCGCGAGCTTGATGCCGCCTGGACCAAGCAGCAGATTCTGGAGGCTTATCTGAATCTGGCGAATTTTCGCGGCGAGCTGCAAGGCGTGGGCGCCGCCGCGCATGGCTTGTTTGGCAAAGAGCCGTCGGGCCTGACGATGGGCGAATCGGCCATCCTCGCGGCCCTGCTGCGGGGGCCGCAAGCAGCGCAGAAGATGGTCGCGCGGCGCGCATGCGCGCTGGCGGCAGAGCTGAAGTCAACCACCAGCTGCCGCGATATCGAGGCAGATGCCATGCTGGCCTTCAACCGTCCTCCCGTCATGCCGGCATTGCCGCCAGCCGCGCATGCCGCACGCCTGCTGCTTAAATCGCCCGGACAACAGGAGCGCAGCACTCTGGATGCGAACTTGCAGCACTACGCGCAGGATGTGCTGCGCCAGCAGATCATGTCCCTGCGCGAACGCAATGTGAATGATGGCGCGGTGCTGGTGCTGGATARCGCCAGCGGTGAGATCCTGGCCTACGTCGGCAATGCAGGCGGCACGGAAGTCGATGGTGTCGCCTCACTGCGCCAGGCCGGTTCCACGCTCAAACCTTTCCTGTACGAGCTGGCGCTGGAGCGCAAGCTGATTACCGCCGCTTCGTTGATGGACGATTCGCCGATCGATATTTCGACCAGCTCCGGCCTCTACATCCCGCAGAACTATGACCGCGAGTTCAAAGGCTACGTCAGCGCGCGCACCAGTCTTGCGAGTTCGCTCAATGTGCCGGCTGTGCGTACGCTGGTGCTGGTGGGACTGGACCGCTTCAATGAGCGCCTGCATGCGCTGGGTTTCGACAGCCTGACCGAGTCGCCGGACTACTACGGCTATTCGCTGGCACTGGGCTCCGCCGAAGTCACTTTGCTGGAATTGGCCAACGCCTACCGCACGCTGGCGAACGGCGGCAAGCACAGTCCGATCACGCTGCGCCTCAATGTGAAGCCGGAGGCAGCGCGCGCGGTGCTCGATCCGGCTGCGACGTTTGTGGTGGGCGATGTCCTGTCGGACCGCGCCGCGCGCAGCCTGACCTTCGGGCTGAAGAATGAGTTGGCCGCGACTTACTGGGCCGCCGTGAAGACGGGCACCAGCAAGGACATGCGCGACAACTGGTGTATTGGCTACAGCACGCGCTACACGGTCGCGGTGTGGGTCGGGAATTTCGTGGGACAGCCGATGTGGGACGTCTCCGGCGTAAGCGGCGCAGCGCCCGTGTGGCGCGACGTGATGGACTATCTGCACCGCAGCGCGCCCGCGCCGGCGCCTGTGCCGCCGCGCGGCCTGGTGCAGCGTGAGGTGCGCTTTCAGCCAGCCGTGGAGCCCGCGCGCGCCGAGTGGTTCCTGAATGGCACGGAGACGCCGGAAGTAGTGCTGGTGGCCGAACACCAGCGCGCGCCGCGCATTCTCTATCCCGCCGACGCCAGCATCCTCGCATTGGACCCGGATATCCCACAAGACCGACAGCGGGTGGTGTTCGAAGCGCAGGCTGCGCAAGGCCTGCAATGGCAGCTCAACGGCCAACTGCTCGGCCCCGCCGACCGCAGTTACAGCTGGCAGCCGACGCCGGGTGAGCATGAGCTGATCCTGACCGATGGCGCGAAAGCCATCGCGCGCGCTACGTTCCACGTGCGAGGCGAAAAGCTTAATTGAGCAGGGCCTCTTGCGCGTAGGCCTTCATGTGATCAATGAAGGCGCGCAGTTTTGGCATGACCTGTGCACGGCTGGGAAAGTAGATGAAAAGGCCGGGGGACGAAGCCGCGTAATCCGCCAGCACTTCCACCAATAGCCCGGACGCGAGTTGTTCGGCGGCCAATGGCGCGGGCAGTTGCGCCAGGCCGGCGCCGCCGAGCGCCGCGGACAGCATGGTCGGCATATCGTTGACGATCATTGAGCCCGTCACCGCGAGGTCGTGCGGGCCATCGGCCTCCAGAACGCGCCATGGCGCCACGGTGCCGTTGGAGCGCCGTATCCTCACGCAGGAATGGTTGGCCAGATCGGCTGGCGTGGCTGGGTGCCCGCAGCGCGCGAGATAGTCCGGGCTGGCAAGCATCGCGAGGCGCAGGGGAGGCGTGAGGCGCAGCGCGACCATGTCCGGGTCGATGAATTCGCCCATGCGGATGCCTGCGTCGAAGCCATCCCTCGCCAGGTCTGCCAGTTCTTCGCTGGCGACCACTTCCACCACCACGTCGGGGTAGCGCGCGCTGAACGACGCCAGCACCGGCTGCAGAATGATCTGCACCACCGAGCGCGGCACCGTCAGGCGCAGCAGGCCGGAGGGTTTGGCGCCCAGTTCGCGTGCGGCCGCGGTTGCGGACACGATAGCGTCGAAAGCGGGGCGCGCCTGCTCCAGGAAGCGCTGGCCCGCTTCCGTCAGGCCTACGCTGCGCGTAGTGCGCGTGAACAGGGCGACGCCCACGCGCGCTTCCAGCGCCCGCACGGCCTGGCTGATGGCGGAGGGCGTGATGTCCAGATCGGCGGCAGCCTGGCGAAAACTGCGGCGCTCGGCCACGCGCACGAAGGCTTCCACGCCGTCCAGCGCTCCACGGGGGATTGTGTAGTCCTGCTTCATAGTGCGTGCAGATTAGCCCCGTTTATCCCGCGGTGCAAGCGCCCTAGACTTCCGGCATCGCATATCAACCGGAGAATCCCTATGAACGGCCAGCTTGCCTTTTTTGTCAGTGTCTTATTCGGGCTGTCGGCCTGGAGCGCGGTCGGCGCCATGTATTTATGGCCTTGGTTGCGCAAGCAGCCGCGCGAAGACGCGCTGAAGCCGCTGCTCACCCTGCATGCGTTCCGCTATATCGGCCTGTCTTTCCTGGTACCGGGTGTGGTCGCGGCGGACCTGCCGATGACGTTTGCCCGCAGCGCGGCCCTGGGTGACCTGGCCGCCGCCGTGCTGGCCCTGCTGGCGCTGGCCTTCCTGCGCAGCGGCCTGGGAACGGCGCTTCTCTGGATCTTCAATGTGTGGGGCAGCGTTGACCTGCTGAATGCATTCTTCCAGGCTGGCGCCTCCGGCCTGTACCCGGGACAGTTCGGCGCCGCTTACTTCCTGCCGACCACAATTGTGCCGCTGCTGCTGGTCACCCATGTGCTGATGTTCCGGCTAATAAAAAAGCCGGCGCGAGGCCGGCTTTTTGAAGGACAGGGTGCTGCTTAGTCGCGGCTGCCGCCCAGGCCCAGCAGGGCCAGCAGATTGGTGAAGATGTTGTACACGTCCAGGTACAGGGCCAGGGTGGCGGTGATGTAATTGGTCTCGCCACCGTTGACGATGCGCTGCACGTCAAACAGGATGAAGGCCGAGAAGATACCGATCGCCAGCACGGAAATCGTGATCGCCAGGGCGCCCATGCCCAGGAAGACGTTGGCCACCGATGCCAGCAGCAGCACGATCACGCCAGCGAACAGCCACTTGCCCATCATCGAGAAGTCGCGCTTGGCCACGGTTGCGTAGCTGGCCAGCGCCAGGAACACGCAAGCCGTACCGCCGAACGCCGTCATGATCAGCTGGCCGCCATTGCTGAACTGCAGGGTGTGCGTCAGCAGCGGGGTGAGCATCAGGCCCATGAAGAAGGTAAAGCCCAGCAGCAGGGCGACGCCCAGGCCGCTATCCTTATTGCGCTCGATACCATAAATCAGACCGTAGGCCACGCCGAAGAACAGGATCAGGCCCAGGAAGCCGCGCGGCATAGGGAAGCCGAAGGCCACGCCCAGGGCGGCGCCCAACACGGTCGGGATCATCGACAGGGCCAGCAGCCAGTAAGTATTGCGCAGGACTTTGTTGCGGGTGGCAACGGTGCTGCCCGGCAGATCATAGACAGAATTCAGATTACGTTCCATTGAAAAGCTCCTTAGACGGTACGGTGTACCTCTTAATAAAAGCATAGCATGCAGGGTGGGGAAAGGGGAAATCCGGCCCTTAGGGGCGGCTTAAACCAGCGGTCGCAGGGAATTCCCTGCCGCGCTATCGGATATCCGGGGTGTTCTATGGTAAAATCGAAGGTTGATCCAGATATCAATTTTGTTTTAAACCTTTCTTTTTATTGGAGTTTTTCATAATGGCAATCGAACGCACCCTGTCGATCATCAAACCGGACGCAGTAGCCAAGAACGTTATCGGCCAGATCTACAGCCGTTTCGAAGGCGCCGGCCTGAAGGTCGTAGCTGCTCGCATGACCCAACTGTCCCGCGCTGAAGCTGAAGGCTTCTACGCAGTGCACGCTGCCCGTCCTTTCTTCAAGGATCTGGTGGACTTCATGATTTCCGGCCCTGTGATGATTCAGGCTCTGGAAGGTGAAGGCGCGATCGCCAAGAACCGCGACCTGATGGGCGCTACCGACCCGAAGAAAGCAGAAAAAGGCACCATCCGCGCCGATTTCGCTGACTCCATCGACGCGAACGCTGTGCACGGTTCCGACGCAGCTGAAACCGCTGCTGTGGAAATCGCTTACTTCTTCCCAGCACTGAACGTTTACTCCCGTTAATTTTCTGTAACGGTTGTACTGTAGTAAAGTAGTATTGCGCTTGCCCCGGTCCCCTGGTCCGGGGCAAAGGCATTTTGAATATTGAGCAAGAAATGACGGAAACGACCCTCACCAACCTGCTGGATCTCGATCCGGAGCAATTAGTCGCCTACTGCGCAGAGTTGGGTGAGAAGCCTTTCCGCGCCAAGCAGCTGCAACGCTGGATTCACCAGTTCGGTGCGTCCGACTTTGATAGCATGACCGACCTCGCGAAATCCCTGCGCGAGAAGCTGAAGACGCGCGCCCACATCACGGCGCCGGCCGTCATCAGCGACCATACTTCCGCCGACGGCACCCGCAAATGGCTGGTGGACGTGGGCAATGGCAATGCCGTGGAAACCGTGTTCATCCCGGAAGAAAACCGCGGCACCCTGTGCATCTCGACCCAGGCCGGCTGCGCCGTGAACTGCCGCTTCTGCTCCACCGGCAAGCAAGGCTTCAACCGCAACCTGACCGTGGGCGAAATCATCGGCCAGCTGTGGATGGCCGAATTCGCGCTGCGCCAGACCAAGGGCATCGAACCGGGTCCGAAAGGCGAGCGCCAGATCACCAACGTGGTCATGATGGGCATGGGCGAGCCCCTGCTGAATTACGGCCCGACCGCCACCGCGCTCAAGCTGATGCTGGACGATAACGCCTACGGCCTGTCGCGCCGCCGCGTGACCCTGTCCACATCGGGCGTGGTGCCAATGATCGACAAGCTGTCGCAGGATGTGCCGGTCGCGCTGGCCGTCTCGCTGCACGCTTCCAACGACAAGCTGCGCGACGAGCTCGTGCCGCTGAATAAGAAGTACCCGCTGTCCGAACTGCTGGCTGCGTGCAAACGCTACCTGGAATTCGCGCCGCGTGATTTCATCACCTTCGAATACTGCATGCTCGATAACTACAACGATAGCGA
>NZ_JBFRDW010000038.1:0-17584 GCF_052113985.1 Pseudoduganella sp. RAF53_2
TGGTGATCATCACATCGAACAATGAGAAAGAGCTGCCGGACGCCTTCCTGCGCCGCTGCTTCTTCCACTACATCAAATTCCCGGACAAGGATACGATGGAAGCCATCGTCAAGGTCCACTATCCGAACCTGAAGCAGGAATTGCTGGCGACCGCGCTGCAGACTTTCTACGAAGTGCGCGAAGTCTCTGGCCTGAAGAAGAAACCATCGACTTCCGAATTCCTGGACTGGCTCAAGCTGCTGATGGCCGAAGACATTCCGCCGGAGGCCCTGCGCAGCGAGGACCAGAAGGCCATCGTGCCGCCACTGCACGGCGCCCTGCTGAAGAACGAACAGGACGTGCACCTGTTCGAGCGCCTGATCCTAATGTCGCGGGCGAATCGCTGATGATCAACGTTGAACCGGTCACGCTGGAACTGGACGGCATCCGCCTGGAGCCGCTCGATCCCCAGCACGCGCAGGGCCTGCTGGCCGCGGCGCAGGATGGCGAGCTATGGAAGCTGCGCATCACTTCCGTGCCCGAGCCGGAGCAGGTATCGCAATACATCGCCACCGCACTGGAAATGCGCCCTTCCCGCATGGCCTGGGCCGTGATCGATGCTGCTAGCGGCGACGTGCTGGGCACTACCAGCTACCACGACATCATGCCTTCCGTGGACCGCGTGGAGATCGGCTACACCTGGTATCGCAAAAGCGCCCAGCGCAGCCACGTCAACACGACCTGCAAGCTGATGCTGCTGACGCACGCCTTCGATACGCTGGGCTGCGCCGTGGTCGGCTTCCGCACCGATAACTTCAACCACGCCTCGCAGAACGCGATCGAACGTCTCGGCGCGAAAAAGGATGGCGTGATCCGCCACCACTTGCGCCGCCGCGACGGCACCGTGCGCGACACCGTCATGTACAGCATCATGCACGGCGAGTGGCCGGAAGTGCGCGCCCATATCCAATACCTGCTTGACCGGAGGGCGTAATGCTCATCGACTTCTTCTTCGCGCTGAAAGACGCGAAAATCCCCGTCACCATCAAGGAGTTTCTGACCTTGCTGGAAGCGATGGAGAAGCAGGTGCTGCAGCCTTCGCTGGACGACTTCTATTACATGTCGCGCCTCTGCCTCGTCAAAGACGAAGCGAATTACGACAAGTTCGACCGCGCCTTCGGCCTCTACTTCAAGGGCATCAACAGCGTGTTCGACACCAAGGGCGAGATCCCGCTGGACTGGCTCCTGCAGCGCATGAAGCGCGAGCTGACCGACGAGCAGATCGCCCAGTTGGAAAAATTCGGCTACGACAAGCTGATGGACCGCCTGAACGAACTGCTGAAGGAGCAGAAGGAACGCCACGAAGGCGGCAACCGCTGGATCGGCACTGGCGGCACCTCGCCCTTTGGCAACGGCGGCACCAATCCGGAAGGCATCCGCATCGGCGGCAAGGGCGGCAACCGCACCGCGGTCAAAGTGTGGGAACAGCGCGCCTACAAGGATTACGATTCTGAACGCGAACTGGGCACGCGCAATATCAAGGTGGCCTTGCGCCGCCTGCGCCGCTTCGCGCGTGAAGGCGCGCACGAAGAACTGGCGCTGGATCAGACCATCCGCGCCACCGCCAACAACGCGGGTTGGCTGGACATCAAGATGCAGCCCGAGCGCAAGAACAATATCAAGGTGTTGATGCTGATGGACGTGGGCGGCACCATGGACGACCACATCGAACGCACCGAAGAACTGTTCTCGGCCGCGAAGTCCGAGTTCAAGAACATGGAGTTCTTCTACTTCCACAACTGCGTCTATGACTACCTGTGGAAACACAACCGCCGCCGCAACTCCGAGCGCTTCGCCACCTGGGACGTGCTACGGAAGTACACGCCCGACACAAAGCTGATCTTCGTCGGCGACGCCACCATGAGCCCCTACGAAATCCTGCAACCGGGCGGCTCGGTCGAGTACAACAACGAGGAAGCCGGCAGCGAATGGCTGACACGCTTCACCAACACCTTCCCCAAATTCATCTGGCTCAATCCCGAACCGGAAGGCCTGTGGCAATACCGCCAGTCCATTACCGTGATCCGCCAGCTGATGAACAACCGCATGTTCCCGGTCACGATCGAAGGCCTGGAACGGGCCATGCGGCTGCTGAGCAAATAATCGCCGCCGGCTGGCGTGATCCCATTGACTGAACTGGCTTACGGCGGGTTTCCTGCCGCGCAGGACCGATCGGCCGGACATGAAGAAACGCTAGCTGAGTGTGCGAGCTGCTGGTTCAGCCAGGGCGTGGAAGTGGCGCGCGGGCCGTGATCGAGCGGCAGCTTGTGCGGCGCCGGTTCAGTGGAACAAGCGGTCGTCATCGCGGCCAGCACCGCAAGGCGGAAAAATACTTTCATGTAAAACTCCATAGCCGGGTAGGCAGAAAAAGCGGCCACGCCCCGGATCAGGGCGTGACCGAAAGACCGCTACGGTCGGGTGAGATCGTAACGGCTGTCGCTACAACAAATCAGAAGTGCACGATCACGTCCATCGCCACCATGGTCTGCGATTTGGAACCAGGCGTGACCACGTTGCCGCAGCCGGCGGTGCCGGCTACCGGGCATGGATTATCGAATGCAGGAACGCCAGCGCTTTCGTGGCGGATTTCAGGACGCAGGGTGATCGCCTTGCCCAGCCAGTGATTCCAGCTCAGGGTGAATTCCTTGTAGCGGGTGGCGAAACCGGTGCGCTGGCCGTTGATATCGTTCAGGATATCGGTGCGGAAAATGAAGTAATCACGTGGCGTAGGCTGGTACGAGATGTAGTTCACGAACGCCCACTCCTTGGAAGTGCAGGTCACGCCATCGTTCGGACCGCAGCCACGGCCGCCCATTGCGCCGAACGGGCCACCAACGCTGTTGCTGCTGCCGAAGTAGGAATTCCACACGCCAGGGCCGTCAGGATTCGACATGTTCGGCGTATTCTTCTGCCGCATGTAATACGCTTCGCTGGACATATGCCATTGGTCGTTGAACTTGTGGTACCAGGTCACGACCTGTTGCTGTAGGTTGTTCCAGCCAAAGTTGCCGCTGTTGATGCCGTTCATGCACGGATAAATCGCATCGTTGCCGGAGTCGGAAGTCCACTGCACGCAGGCGGTGCCGGACAGCTGCGCGCCATACTGCTTGCCCGCATTCGGATTCGGCACTTCAACGCCGGCTGCGTTGGTATATGTCGCAGGCACGGAGCGGCGATACCATGGCGCCACGTCGTTACCGGCATGGACGCCAGCCTGCACGGTCCAGTTCTTGTTCAAGCGAATGGTCGCGATGGCGCCTTCCTGGGTAAATGGGTCGTAGGTGTACAGCAGCGAATGCGTGTAGGTGTAGTTGTTCGGCGCCAGCTGGGCTTCAATATCCGGGATCGAGATATAGCGGCCAACACGCAGGATCATGCCGTCCGCCACGCCGGGGAAGTAGCCTTCGATGTATGCCATCGGGATGTCGTAGCCGTACTTCTGGATCTTGTTGTTCGCGTTCGAGAACTGGTTGCTGAACAGGCCGCGCGAGAAGGTGTACTTGGTATCGGTTCCCCACACGCCAGCCAGGCGGAAGCCCCAGTCGAAGTGGTCCTTCTGCACCACGTCCGGTGTGCGCTCAACGTACAACGCGACCTGGTCCATCTGCGCAGTGTTGCCCTGGTAGGCGTAGGCGGCCGGGARGTTGCCTCCGGTGCCGTTGGCGCCGTTGTACCTGGTGTGCGAGGTGCTTCGGTTGAAGCCAGCGTTGGCCCAGCCATAGACGGTCACGCGGCTGTCTTTCCACGCCTTGCCGTTGGAGCCGCACCACAGGGCTTCCATCAACGGGCCGTAATACTGGTTGTCGTAGCCGATCACTTCGGTGCCGCCAATCGGCCATGCGGTGAACGGGAATGGTGGGCTGGATTCTGGAGGCGGCGCATAGCCTTCGCGCCAGGTCGGTGCTGCGTCGGCGGGGTCACCGTTCCAGGCCAGGTAGTCCTTGTAGCTGCTGGCGAAACGCTCGCTGAACGAACGATTCGCCGAACCAGCCGCGCAACCTTCGGCCGCGCCGCCGCTTGCCTGCTCCTGCTGGGTGACCGGGGCTGCCGTGGTGGCCGCAGCCTCGGTTTGCGCGAAGACGGGGGCTGCGCTCATGGCGATCATACCCAGTCCTGCGATGCACAACTTCTTCATTCTTTGCTCCTTTGGTTAGGTCTTTCGACGCGGAGCAAAGCTTATCAATGGGGGTATAAAAACGATGCAAAAAGACCGATAGGCCCTGTAAACACGGCGTAAAAACTATGCCGGCAGTTGCAGGCGATAGCCAACCGCCGTCTCGGTAATCAGGTAGCGCGGCTGCGCGGGATCGTCTTCCAGCTTGTGGCGCAGGTGGCCCATGTAAATGCGCAGATAGTGGCCGTTCTCTGCTTGCGCCGGCCCCCATACGGCGCGCAGCAGCTGGGGATTGGTCATCACGCGGCCCGCATTACTGACCAGGACCGACAGCAGGCGGTACTCGGTCGGCGTCAGATGCACGCTCTCTCCACCCTTGGTGACGCGGCGGTTCTGCAAATCCACGCTCACTTCGCCGAAGTGCACCAGGCCAGCGCTGTCGGCGGCCGGTTGCCGCTGACGGCGCAAGGTGGCGCGCACGCGGGCCAGCAGCTCGCCTACGCCAAAGGGTTTGGTCAGGTAATCGTCGGCGCCCGCATCGAGCGCTTTGATCTTGTCATCTTCCGCTACGCGGGCCGACAGCACGATGATCGGCACCGTGGACCATTTGCGCAAGTCGGCAATCAGGTCTGTGCCATCACCGTCCGGCAGGCCCAGATCGAGCACGATGAGGTCCGGCTTGCGTGTGCCTGCATCGATCAGGCCGCGCTGCATATTGACCGATTCATGCACTACCCAGCCTTCGTCTTCCAGCGCACCGCGCACGAAGCGGCGAATCTGGKGCTCRTCTTCAACGATCAGGGCAATTGGCGCAGGTTCTGTCGCTCGCGTGTTCACTCTGTTACTTCTCCTGTTTGTTCCGCGTCGAGGTCCGGCATGGCGGGCGGTGTGCCCAGCGGCAGCGAAAAGACAAACGCTGCGCCGCCGGCTGGCGACTTCGTTGCGCAAATCCTGCCGCCGTGGGCCTCGACAATGGCGCGGCAAATCGCGAGGCCCAGCCCAACCCCTGGCTTGGCCGACTCGCGCTCGCCACGCGTGAATTTCTCGAACAGGGCCTCCTCTCGTCCATGCGGAAGGCCCGAGCCGTTATCGTACACCGTCACGTCGGCATTGGCGCCGTTGATGGCTGCCGTCACCGTGATATGCGAGCCCGCCGGCGTGTACTTGGCTGCGTTTTCCAGCAGATTGCACAGAACGCGCTCGATCAGCACGGCGTCGAAGTGCAGCAGCGGCAGGTCGTGCGGCAGGCGCGCATCGACTGCATGGCCTTGCAGCAGGAAGCCGCTGTGGCGCAGCGCGCTGCCGACGACTTCTTCCAGGCTTTGCCACTGAAGGTTGAATTTCACTTCACCGCTCTGGATGCGCGCCATGTCCAGCAGGTTGGCCACCAGTGTGCTCATGCGGCGCGCTTCGTCGCGCAGTGTGTTTGCCAGTTCGATCTGCGCTTCCGCCAGCGCGGGTTTCGAGCCGGCCAGCGATTCGGACAGGCCGACCAGCGTTGTCAGCGGCGTGCGCAGATCATGCGATAAGGCCGCCAGCAGCGAGTTGCGCAGACGCTCGGATTCCATGCTGACCAGGGCGTTTTGTGCGACTTCGATGTAGTGCACGCGCTCCAGGGCGATTGCGGCAAGGGCGCCGAAGATGTCCAGCTGCTGCCGCTGCTCGGGGATCAGAATCCAGCGCCGATGTTCGGGCTCGATGGCCAGCACGCCACGAGTGCGCATGGGAGCAACCAGCGGCAGGTAGAAGATTGCGCTGGCGGGCAGCGTGTCAGTACCCAGGCCAGCGCTTTCGGCGTGGTCGAAGGCCCATTGGGCGATGCCGATGTCCAGCGAAGGCGTGCCGGCGGTGGCCGCGGTGGTCGCAGCGGCGGCGGCGGCGGCGGCGGTGGCGGTTCCGGCGGCGGTTATGGTGGCGCTCAGGTCCGGCAGGTGCAGGCGGCCATCGTTATCCGGCACCAGGAGCGTGGCGCGGGCGCGGAAGGCGCGCTGGATGAAGCTGCGCGTGATGTCGAAAATCTGCTCCGTCTGAAGTGCAGCCGATAGTTCGCGTGCGAACTCGTACAGCGCGCGCGAACGCGCCTCGCGGTGCGACGCTACGCGCGCCTGGAAACGCAAGTCCGCCGTCAGGTGTCCGGTAATCAGGCCGACAACCAGCATAACGCCAAACGTGATCACATACTGGAAATCCGAAATCGCCAGCGTGAAGCGCGGCGGCACAAAGAAGAAGTCGAAGCAGGTCACGCTGACGCAGGTAGCCAGCACCGACGGGCCGCGTCCGAAACGTACTGCCACCAGCACCACTACCAGCAGGAACAGCATGGCAATGTTGGCCAGGTCCAGATAGGTCAGCAACGGCGTCGCAGCCAGCGCGGTAAGCAAGCTGGCCGCCGCCGCAACTGCGTAGCCGATCGCGCGCCGCTTAGCCTGTCCCGGAATGGCTTCAGGATCTTCGGCGGCGCGCTGAGGGCGCGACGGCGCTTCTTCACGTCCCTGCCCTACCGCGATCAGGTCGATCTCCGGCGCCAGCCGCGCCATGCGCTTGTGATGTGGTTCTCGCCACGGCCAGGTTGGATGCGCGCGCCCCACTGCAATCTTGGAGAGGTTGTGGCTGTGCGCATATTCCACCGCCGTCGCAGCGATATCCTGCCCCGCCAGCACGGCAGTGGTGGCGCCAAGATCCTGCGCCAGCTTGAGCGTTTTCAGGATGCGCTCACGCTCTGGCGCAGCCAACCGCTGCAGCGATGGCGTTTCAACATAGATCGCATGCCACTCGCCGCCCAACTGCCCGGCCAGCCGCGCCGTGCTGCGCACGACCTGCTCGGCGCCGGGACGCGGYCCCACGCACGCCAGCAGCGCGGCACCCGTCTTCCAGATCGGTCCAATGGATTTCTCGACGCGATAGGCGCGAACATCGTCCTCGATACGGTCGGCGGTGCGGCGAAGCGCCAGCTCGCGCAATGCGATCAGGTTCCCTTTGCGGAAGAAATTCTGCGAGGCGCGTTCGGCCTGCGGGCCTTTGTACACCTTGCCGCCCTTCAGCCGCGCCAGCAACTCGTCCGCGGGAATATCGACCAGCACGACTTCGTCGGCTTCATCGAACACGGTATCCGGCACCGTCTCGTTGACGCGGATGCCGGTGATGCCGCCGACGACATCGTTCAGGCTTTCAAGGTGCTGTACATTGACCGTCGTGAAAACGTCAATGCCGGCATCGAGCAGTTCCTCAACGTCCTGCCAGCGTTTTGGGTGGCGCGAGCCGGCCGCATTGGAGTGGGCCAGTTCGTCGACCAGGATCAGCGGCGGCTGGCGTTCCAGCGCGGCGTCCAGGTCAAATTCGCTAATGCGTTTGCCACGGTAATCGATGGCTTTGAGGGGTAGCACATCCAGCCCCTCCAGCATGGACGCCGTCTCGTTGCGTCCATGGGTTTCGATCACGCCCACCAGCACGGGCTGGCTGTCAGCCTGCAGCTTGCGTGCGGCAGCCAGCATTGCATAGGTCTTGCCCACACCGGCGGAAGCGCCGAAGTAGATGCGAAGGCGGCCTCGCGCCGCCTTTCTTTCCTGGGCCTGGACCTGGGCCAGTAGTGCGTCCGGGTCCGGGCGTTGACTTTCAGTAGGAATCATCCTGTGATTATAGGCGCTCCAGCGCCAGATTCAGCGCCAGCACGTTCACGCGCGGCTCGCCGAAGAAGCCAAATAGCTGCCGCTTCGCATTTGCCTCAATCAGCTTGCGCACCTGCACCGGCCCGACGCCACGCGCAGCTGCGATGCGCGGCACCTGGTACTGCGCGGCAGCCAGGCTGATTTCAGGGTCCAGGCCACTGCCTGAAGCGGTAACCAGATCGACTGGAATTGGCGCTTTATTGGACGGATCGGCAGCCTTCAGCGCATCGATGCGTCCTTTAACTGCTTCAAGATAAGCCGGATTTGCCGGGCCGAGATTAGAGCCGCTGGAGCCCGAAGCGTTGTTCGGCATAGGGCCGGTGGCCGACGGGCGGCCCCAGAAGTATTTCGGCGAAGTGAAAGCCTGGCCGATCAGCATGGAGCCAACCGGCTTGCCATGCGCTTCAACCAGGCTGCCTGCCGCCTGCTGCGGGAAGGCCAGGTTGCCGATGCCGGTAACAGCCAGCGGATAAAGCAGGCCGCAGATCAGGGTCAGGCCAGTAAATACCGCAAGAGCGGGACGAATGACGGATTTCATGGTCGCTCCTTATACAAAGTTAAAGGCTGCCAGCAGCATGTCGATCAGCTTGATGCCGATGAAAGGAAGGATGATGCCGCCCACGCCATACACCAGCAGGTTACGGCGCAGCAGCGCGGTGGCGCCAATGGCACGATAGCGAACACCCTTCAGCGCCAGCGGAATCAGGAACACGATGATCAGCGCGTTGAAGATCACGGCGGACATGATCGCGGACGACGGGCTGGCCAGGCGCATCACATCCAGCGCCTTCAGCTGCGGATACGTGCCAACGAAGGCCGCCGGAATGATGGCGAAGTATTTCGCAATGTCGTTGGAAATCGAGAAGGTGGTCAGCGAGCCGCGTGTCATCAGCATCTGCTTGCCGATTTCCACGATTTCCAGCAGCTTGGTCGGGTTGGAGTCCAGATCGACCATATTTCCCGCCTCCTTCGCGGCCTGGGTGCCGGAATTCATGGCCACGGCCACGTCGGCCTGCGCCAGCGCAGGGGCGTCGTTGGTCCCGTCGCCGGTCATCGCTACGAGGCGGCCTTCGCCCTGGTAGTTGCGGATCAATTTCAGTTTGTCTTCCGGAGTGGCTTCGGCCAGGAAGTCGTCCACGCCAGCTTCAGCAGCGATGGCGGCGGCGGTCAGCTTGTTATCGCCGGTGATCATCACGGTCTTGATGCCCATGCGGCGCAGTTCAGCAAAACGCTCCTTGATGCCGCCTTTGACGATGTCTTTCAGTTCCACGACACCGATCACGCGGGCGCCTTCGCATACCACCAGCGGCGTGCTGCCGCGGCGCGCCACATCATCCACGATGCGCGCCACTTCGGCCGGGTAGGCTTCTCCCATGCCTTCCACGTGGCGCTTGATCGCTTCCGCCGCACCCTTGCGGATCTGGCGCTCGCCGATGTCCACGCCGCTCATGCGGGTATTGGCGGAGAACGGGATGAACAGCGCATGCAGGCTGGCCATCTCGCGTTCGCGGATATTGAACTTCTGTTTGGCCAGCACGACGATGCTGCGGCCTTCCGGTGTTTCGTCCGCCAGCGACGCCAGTTGCGCCACGTCGGCCAGCTGCTGCTCGCTCACGCCTGGCGCCGGGAAGAAGCCGGAAGCCTGGCGGTTGCCGAGCGTGATGGTGCCGGTCTTGTCCAACAGGAGCACGTCCACGTCGCCCGCTGCTTCAACAGCACGGCCGGAAGTGGCGATCACATTCGCCTGCATCATGCGGCTCATGCCTGCCACGCCGATCGCGGACAGCAAGCCGCCAATCGTGGTCGGAATCAGGCAGACCAGCAGCGCAATCAGAACGGTGATGGTGACCGGCGTACCGGAATGCGCAGCGTCCACCGAGAACAGGGAGAACGGCAGCAAGGTCACGGTGACGACCAGGAACACGATGGTCAGCGCCACCAGCAGGATGGTCAGGGCGATCTCGTTGGGCGTTTTCTGACGGCGTGCACCTTCCACCATGGCGATCATGCGGTCCAGGAAGGTTTCGCCGGGATTGGCAGTAACCAGCATGACCAGCCAGTCCGACAGCACGCGCGTACCGCCGGTGACGGAGGAGAAATCGCCACCCGATTCGCGGATCACCGGCGCCGATTCTCCTGTGATGGCGCTTTCGTCCACCGAAGCCACGCCTTCAACCACCTCGCCATCGATCGGAATGATATCGCCCGCTTCGACCAGCACGTACTGGCCCTTGCGCAGTTCATTGGCATTGCAAGGCAGCCAGGGGGTGCCATGTTTGCCGGACTGCAGACGCTTGGCGGTCACGCTCTGCTTCAAGCCTCGCAGCGTTGCGGCCTGCGCCTTGCTGCGGCCCTCGGCCAGTGCTTCGGCAAAGTTTGCGAACAAGACCGTGAACCACAGCCAGACGGCAGTAGCCAGAATAAAGCCCGCTGGCGCCTCGCCTTCGCCGCGCAAGGCCTGGACGTAGAGCAGCGTGGTGATGATGCTGCCCACGTAAACCACGAACATCACAGGGCTGCGCAGTTGAATGCGCGGGTCCAGTTTGCGGAAAGCGTCCGCGATGGCGGGGCCGACCAGACCGGAGTCGAAGAGCTTGAGGCTCTTGCCCGGCGTGGCGGAAATCTGTGCCAGGTCCGAGCCCGGCGTTTGTGCTTGCGACATGATGCTTCCCTCGCGATTATTTGCTGAATACCTGCAGATGCTCGACCACAGGGCCAAGCGCCAGCGCAGGTACGTAATTGAGCACGCCAACCAGGATCACGACGCCGATCAGCAGGCCGACAAACATTGGACCGTGCGTTGGCATGGTGCCGGAGTTGGCTTCCAGGCGCTTCTTGCCCGCCAGCGAGCCCGCGATGGCCAGGATCGGCACGATCATGGCGAAGCGGCCGAACCACATGGCGATGCCCAGCATCCAGTTATAGAAAGGCGTATTGGCGGACAAGCCGRCAAACGCGCTGCCGTTGTTATTGGCGGCCGAGCTGAAGGCGTACAGGATTTCGGAGAAACCATGCGCTCCCGGATTCGCCATGCCGGCCTTGCCCACATCGAGCATCACGGCGATCGCGGTACCGGCCAGCACCAGCGTCGGCGTGACGAGGATGGCGATGGAGGTCATCTTCATCTCATACGACTGGATTTTCTTGCCCAGATATTCCGGCGTGCGGCCAATCATCAGGCCTGCAATGAACACAGCCATGATGGCGAAGATCAGCATGCCGTACAGGCCGGAGCCCACGCCGCCGAACACCACTTCGCCCAGCTGGATCAACAGCATCGGCACCATGCCTCCCAGCGGCATGAAGGAATCGTGCATGCCGTTGACTGCGCCGCAGGACGCAGCCGTGGTCACCGCTGCAAACAGTGCCGAAGCGTTGATGCCGAAGCGGGTTTCCTTGCCTTCCATATTGCCGCCCGATTGCATGGCGGTGGTGTGCTGGTCCACACCAAGGGCTTGCAGCGCCGGGTGGGCTTGCTGCTCGGCGGCGAACACGCACAGCGTCATGACAACAAAGATCGCAGTCATCGCGGCCAGCACAGCCCAGCCCTGGCGGCGATCGCCCACCATGCGGCCGAAAGTGAAGCACAGCGCCGCAGGAATCAGGAAGATCGCCAGCATCTGCACGAAGTTGCTTAACGCGGTCGGGTTCTCATATGGATGCGCCGAGTTGGCGTTGAAGAAGCCGCCGCCGTTCGTGCCCAGCATTTTGATCGCTTCCTGCGATGCGACCGGCCCCATCGCGATGGTCTGGGTACTGGTGGTCAGGGTTTCCAGCACCGGCTGCCCCTTGGCATCCAGCACCGGCTGGCCGGCCGCGTCGTTCTTCGGCTGGCTGTAGGTGACCGCGTCCATCAGGTGCACATCCTGATAGGCGGAGAAGTTCTGGATCACACCCTGGCTCGTTAAGAACACGGCAAACACCAGCGACAGCGGCAGCAGCACATACAGGCTGGAGCGCGTTACGTCGGCCCAGAAATTGCCGATGGACCTGGCCGAGCGCGAGCTGAAACCGCGGATCAGCGCAAAGGCCACGGCAATGCCGGTCGCCGCGGAGAAGAAGTTCTGGCAAGTCAGCACCAGCATCTGGGTCAGGTAGCTCATGGTCTGCTCACCGCTGTAGCCCTGCCAGTTGGTGTTCGCCACAAAGCTCACGGCCGTATTGAAGGCCGAATCGGGGCTGACGTTCGCCATCGATTGCGGATTGAGCGGCAGCCACGCTTGCACGCGCTGCAGGCCGTAAGTGACCAGCGCGCCCAGCGTATTGAAGACCAGCAGGGCGACGGCATACGCCTTCCACCCCATGCCCTCCCCGGCTTTCACGCCGGCGACACGGTACAGCGCACGCTCAATGGGACCGAGCCAGCGCATGCCGGGCACGGCGCCGCCCTCACCCACGCGCGCCAGCAGCGCGCCGAGTGGCCAGGACACCGCCAGCAGCACGGCCAGGAAGACGATCAGCAGAATAATGGCCTGGGCGCTCATCACAGATCCTCCGCCTTCAGCAAGGCATAAACCAGATAGACCAGCAGGCCGGCGGACGCCACGGCGCCCAGCAGATAGAACGCGCTCATTGCGGGCCCCCCAGCTTGTCGCAGCCTGCGGCGAATGCCCAGGTCACGACCAGGAAGCCCACGATTGCGCCGATGAACACAACATCCATTCTTGTCCTCGCAACAGGGGTAGTTTCGATGGTTCCAGCTTATCGAGCGAGGTCTAAAGATGGTGTAAAGACTTGGAGATGTGGTGTAAACAAGGCGTAAACGCCGCATAATTATTCAAATGACAAGTGATACTGTATAAAAACACACTATCCACTTGCTACACCCCCGTCGGTTAAGGATAGAATGCGGAGCGTCCGTGTTTAACCAAAACCGCAACTCCAAGTATGGCCACTAAAAAACCAGTATCCGACTACAGCGAATCATCCATCCGCGTCCTCAAGGGCCTGGAGCCTGTCAAACAGCGCCCCGGCATGTACACGCGCACGGAAAACCCGCTGCACATCATCCAGGAAGTGATCGACAACGCCTCTGACGAGGCGCTCGGCGGCCATTGCAAAAATATTATCGTCACGCAGAATGCGGACGGCTCCATCACGGTGGAAGACGACGGCCGCGGCATCCCGGTCGGTCTGCACCCTGAAGAAAACGTGCCGACGGTGGAAATCGTCTTTACCCGCCTGCACGCAGGCGGTAAATTCGACAAAGGCTCGGGCGGCGCTTACGCCTTCTCGGGCGGCCTGCACGGCGTTGGCGTGTCGGTGACCAATGCGCTGTCCAAGCGCCTTGAGATCTCCGTCTGGCGCAAGGACGACGCGGGTAACGGCTTCCACCATCTGGCCTTCGAAAACGGCGACCTGGTCGAACCACTGAACTCGCAGCCGGCGCCGAAAGACGGCAAGAAGTCCGGTACCCGCGTGACCGCCTGGCCGGATCCGAAGTATTTCGACTCGCCGCTGATCTCGCAGGTCGAGCTGCAACGCCTGCTGCGCTCCAAGGCCGTGCTGCTGCCGGGCGTGTCGGTCACGCTGAAGAACGCCAAGAACGGCGACGAGCAGACCTGGATGTACAAGGATGGCCTGCGCGGCTACCTGAACGAACAGCTGGCCCAGACCTCGAACGGCGAAACCATCGTCCCCCTGTTCGAAGGCGAGCAGTTCGCCACGCCGGACGCTGAAGGCTTTGCCGAAGGTGAAGGCGCATCATGGGTGGTGGCATGGACCGAGGAAGGCGGCGTGGTGCGCGAGTCCTACGTCAATCTGATTCCAACGCCAAACGGCGGCACCCACGAATCCGGCCTGCGTGAAGGCCTGTTCGGTGCGATGAAGAATTTCGTCGAGCTGCACTCGCTGCTGCCGAAAGGCGTGAAGCTTCTGCCGGAAGACGTGTTCGCACGCGCTTCCTTCGTGCTGTCGGCCAAAGTGCTGGACCCGCAATTCCAGGGCCAGATCAAGGAACGCCTGAATTCGCGTGATGCGGTGCGCCTGGTGTCCACCTTCTCCAAGCCTGCGCTGGAGCTGTGGCTGAACCAGCACATCGACTACGGCAAGAAGCTGGCCGAACTGGTGATCAAGCAGGCCCAGTCCCGCCTGCGTTCCGCACAAAAGGTCGAGAAGAAGAAGTCTTCCGGCGTGGCCGTGCTGCCGGGTAAGCTGACCGATTGCGAAACCGACGACGTGACCCGCACCGAATTGTTCCTGGTCGAGGGTGACTCGGCAGGCGGTTCGGCCAAGATGGGCCGCGACAAGGAATTCCAGGCCATCCTGCCGCTGCGCGGCAAGGTGCTGAACTCCTGGGAGACGGACCGCGATCGCCTGTACGCCAATAACGAGATCCACGACATCGCCGTGGCAATCGGTGTCGATCCGCACAACTACGGCGAGTCGCCGGACCTGAGCGGCCTCCGCTACGGCAAAATCTGCATCCTCTCCGATGCGGATGTCGACGGTTCCCACATCCAGGTGCTGCTGCTTACCCTCTTCTTCCGCCACTTCCCGGCGCTGATCGAGAAGGGCCATATCTGCGTGGCGCGTCCACCACTGTATCGCGTGGATGCACCGGCGCGCGGCAAGAAGCCGATCCAGAAGCTGTATGCGCTGGATGACGGCGAACTGGTGGCGATCGAGGACAAGCTGCGCAAGGATGGTCTCAAGGATGGATCGTGGACCATCTCCCGCTTCAAAGGCCTGGGCGAAATGAATGCGGAGCAGCTGTGGGAAACCACCATGAATCCGGATACCCGCCGCCTGCTGCCGGTGTCGCTGGGCGACTTCGATCACAGCTACTCGTCTTCCCGCTTCAATATGCTGATGGGTAAAGGCGAAGCCGCCGCCCGCCGCGCCTGGATCGAGGAACATGGCAATGAGGTGGAAGCTGATATTTAAACCAACAGCGTGAAGCTGGTGGCTGCCACATCGTGGCAGCCACCCGGTTTAAGCCTCTGGTTTCAGGAAAAGACAACGACTATGACTCAAGCAAATCTCTTTGACGAACCGGCACCGGAACAGCCGGACAACAACGGCGGCGGTGGCGATAACGGCGACGGCGGCGAAACGCTGACCCTGTCCACCTTTGCTGAACGCGCCTACCTGGATTACGCCATCTCCGTGGTGAAGGGCCGCGCCCTGCCGGACGTGTGCGACGGCCAGAAGCCGGTGCAGCGCCGCATCCTGTATTCGATGAATGAACTGGGCCTGGGCCCGACCGCCAAGCCGCGCAAGTCCGCGACCGTGGTGGGTGACGTGCTGGGTAAGCTGCACCCGCACGGCGACCAGTCGGTATACGACGCGATGGTGCGCATGGCGCAGGATTTCTCGCTGCGCTATCCGCTGATCGACGGCCAGGGTAACTTCGGTTCGCGCGACGGCGACGGCGCTGCGGCAATGCGATACACCGAAGCCCGTCTGACCCCGATCTCCCGCCTGCTGCTGGACGAGATCGACCAGGGCACCGTGGACTTCATCCCCAACTACGACGGATCGTACGAGGAGCCAGCCCTGCTGCCGGCACGCTTGCCGATGGTACTGCTGAACGGCGCATCGGGAATTGCAGTGGGCCTGGCGACGGAAATCCCGTCGCACAACCTGAACGAAGTGGCGCAGGCCACGGTGGCGCTAATTCGCAATCCCAAACTGTCGCACGCTGAGCTGATGCAGCTGATCCCTGGTCCGGACTTCCCGGGTGGCGGCCAGCTGATCACGCCGCGCGCGCAGATCGACGATATGTACGCCTCGGGCCGCGGCTCGATGAAAGTGCGCGCGCGCTGGAAGATCGAAGAACTGGCGCGTGGCCAATGGCAGGCCGTGGTGTACGAACTGCCGTCCGGTACCTCTGCACAGAAAGTGCTGGAGGAGATCGAAGAGCTGACCAATCCGAAGGTCAAGATGGGCAAGAAGGCGCTGTCGCCTGAGCAGCTGACCTTGAAGCAGCTGATCCTGTCCCAGCTGGACAAGGTGCGCGACGAATCCGGCCGCGAAGCTGCCGTGCGCCTGGTGTTCGAGCCGAAGTCGAAGAACGTCGACCAGACCGAATTCATGCTGATGCTGCTGGCGCACACCTCGCTGGAAACGTCGGCTTCGATGAACCTGGTGATGATCGGCGGCGATGGCCGTCCGCGCCAGAAGGGCGTGATGGAAATCCTGCAGGAGTGGATCGATTTCCGCTTCTCCACCGTGACCCGCCGCACCCAGTTCCGCCTGAATAAAGTCGATGACCGCATCCATATCCTGGAAGGCCGCGAGACCATCCTGCTGAATATCGATGAGGTCATCCACATCATCCGTAATTCGGACGAGCCGAAAGCGGCGCTGATCGAGCGCTTCAAGCTGTCGGACCGCCAGGCCGAAGACATCCTTGAGATTCGCCTGCGCCAGTTGGCCCGCCTGGAAGCGATCAAGATCCAGCAGGAACTGGCCGAGCTGCGCAAGGAAAAACAGACGCTGCAAGACCTGCTGGACAATCCGTCCTCCATGAAGCGCCTGATCATCAAGGAAATCGAATCCGACGCCAAGACCTATGGCGACGCCCGCCGCACCGTGATCGAAGAAGCCCAGAAGGCCGTGGTCGAGCAGAAGGTGGTGGACGAGCCGGTCACCGTCATCATTTCGGAAAAAGGCTGGGTGCGCGCGCGTACCGGCATCGGCCACGATCCGGCCCAGTTCACCTTCAAGGCCGGCGATGCGCTGTACGGCGCCTTCGAGTGCCGCACGGTGGATACGCTGCTGGGCTTTGGCGACAACGGCAAGGTGTATTCCGTGCCGGTCGCCGCCCYGCCTAACGCACGTGGCGATGGCGTGCCGATCACCACGCTGGTCGATTTGTCCGGCGGTGCGCGCCTGCTGCACTACTTCGCGGGCAATGCGAATACGCAACTGCTGATGGCGTCCGACGCTGGTTATGGCTTCATTGCGAAGGCCGGCGATATGGTGTCGCGACTGAAGGGCGGTAAGGCCTTCATGACGCTGGACGAGGGCGCCAAGCCGCTGCCGCCGACCGTGGTGGCCGAGGATGCCAGCGCGGTGGCGACCATCTCCGAGAAGGCGCGCCTGCTGGTGTTCGGCATGGACGAAATGAAGGTGCTGTCCAACGGCGGACGCGGCGTGATCCTGATGGAGCTGGAAGATAAGGAGAAGCTGGTTGCCGCGCGCGCGATTACGCAGAAAGGCGTGACCGTGCTGGGCATCGGCAATGCGCAGAAGGCGAAGGAGGAACGTATGGGTCCGACTGTGCTGGAGCCGCACTTCGGCAAGCGCGCCCGCAAGGGCAAGGCGATGCCGACCCGTATCAAGCCTACGGGGCTRCTGCCGAACACCTGAACCTTGAAAGCTGGTGGCAGGCACTGACGTGCCAGCCACCTGATCAAAGCCGCAGGTGCTGAACAGGTGGCTGGCTCATCGAGCCCGCCACCAGGTTTTGCAGTGGGTTTAATGCTTGGCCGCAGCTTCTTTCACATCCGCCGCAGCCTTGGCCTTCACCTCAGAAGTCTTGGCCGCCGCGATGGACTTGTCGCGATTGGCCTCGGCCTGTTCCTTGGCTACCTTCGCATCCTGCTTGGCATCGACCTTGGCGGCCTTGGTGTCGGCAGAAGCGATGTCCTTCTCAGCCTTTGCCTCAGCCTTCATCTTGTCGTCGGCATCGGCCTTGGCGACTTTCTCATTGGCCTTGTCGTGGGCTTTGGCGGCCTTGGCGTGAGCCTTGGCTTTCTTCTTCTCGGCCTTATCGGCCACTTTCGCTACATCTTTGTCCGCGTCGGCGTCCTTCTTGGCT
>NZ_JBFRDW010000039.1:0-17386 GCF_052113985.1 Pseudoduganella sp. RAF53_2
GTTCTCCTACGGCGCCGACGGCCAGCCCGGCGGCACCGGCGACGATGCCGATATCGGCTCCTGGGAACAATAAGGAAGTCTGAAACATGGCGGGCCGCCAGCGCGGTTTTACCCTGATCGAGCTGCTGGTGGTGCTGGTCATCATCGGCCTCACGCTGGGCCTCGTCACGATGAACGCAGCGCCCAGCCAGCRCCAGTCCCTGCAGCAGGAAGCCAAGCGTATCGCCTTGTTGTTGCAGCTGGCGCGGGATGAGGCCATCGTACGCAACCGCCCAGTGGCTTTCGAGGCCGATGCGGAGAATTACCGCTTCCTGGTCCGCAACGACCGCACCTGGGAACCGCTGCCGCAAGACGATATGCTGCGCGAGCGTCCCTTCAAACAATCCCCCGTCCGCCTGCTGCTGGACCCGGCCACCAATGCGCCGGGTAATATGCGCATCGTGTTCGGCCGCGAGCCGGTGGACAAACCCTTCGCACTGACGCTGGCGCTGGGCGACGTCCAGGCCACCATCCGCGCCGACGGTGTGGGCCATTTCACGGTGGACTAAGCATGCGCCAGAAAGGCTTTACCCTGCTGGAGGTGCTGGTGGCGCTGCTGATTGTCGGCACGGCGCTGGGCGCCGCTTTGCGCGCCATGGGCAGCCTGACCCAGAACAGCGACGGCCTGCGCGCCACCATGATGGCTACCTGGTCGGCCGAAAACCGTCTGGTGCAGGTGCGCCTGGCGAAGACTTATCCTGCCATCGGCAAGACGACTTTCGAATGCCCGCAGGGCGACCTGAATCTGCTGTGCGATGAAGAGGTGATCCAGAGCCCGAACCCGCGCATGCGCCGCGTGGAAGTGAGCGTGTACGAAGCCAGCCGCCCTGAGCGCCGCATCATCAAGCTGGTTCAACTGGTGCTGCAGGAATGAAGCGCGCATCCGGTTTTACGCTGGTTGAACTGCTGGTGGCCATCACCGTGCTGGCCATCGTGGCCGTGCTGGGCTGGCGCGGCCTGGATGGCATCGTACGCTCGCGCGAGCAGCTGACCGCGCAGATGGAGCAGACGCGCGGCATCCAGCTTGCCTTCGCCCAGCTGCAAAGCGATCTGGAGCAGATTGCGGACAAGGCCACGGTGCTGAACAACCACCAGAATCTGCTGGCCGATAACACCCGCCTGATTTTCATCCGCACCGTGATGGGCGAGAACGCCGCTTCGCAGCTGCAGGTCGTGAGCTACCGCATTCGCGACGGCGTGCTGTCGCGCCGCGAATCGGCTGCCACACGCGATCTGGTGCAGCTGGATTCCTTGTGGCAGGCGGCGCTGGGCGATCCGGGCTGGCAGAACGATGTGGACCTGCAGCCGGGCGTGAGCAGCATGGCCGTACGCGTGTGGGAGAACGGCGGCTGGAAGCAGGTGGAGAATTCTTCGACCTCCCTGGCCACCGTGCAGCAGCCCGAGGGCGAGGCACCTTGCACCAGCACCGAGCCGGGCGGCTGCCAGGGGCAGGGCACGGGCAGCGGAGCCGGATCTGGTACAGGGACCGGCACCGGCACCGGCGCGCAGTTCACGCCGACGCTGCCGGGCACTGGCCCGACCGGCCTCGAAATCACCCTGCAAATCCAGGGCCTGCCGCAAGTGCTGTCCAAAGTCTTCCTGCTGGGGGCTGTATGAACAAGCGCCCCTCGATCCGGCAACAAGGCGTGGCTGTGGTGACGGCCTTGCTGCTCACCACCCTGGCGGTGTCCATCGTGGCCAGCCTGTTCTGGCAGCAGCAGGTGCAGGTGCGCTCGATGGAAAACCAGCGTCTGCACTTCCAGACCCGCTGGATTCTGCGCGGCGGCCTTGACCTGGTGCGCCTGGTGCTGCGCCAGGACTTGACCGACAGCCGCGGCGTCACGCGCGCCGACGGCATCTGGGCCACGCCGCTGGCCGAAACGCGTCTCGACCAGTTTGTGGAGCGTGAGCGGGTTCAGAACGAATCTTTCGATGCGACAATCGCCGGACAGACTTACGATGCTCAGGCGCGCTACAATCTGGCAAATTTGGCCAGCAACCGCTTTGTCATTCCGGCGCAGGTCACTGTTTTCCAGCGCCTGCTGCAGAACCTTCAGCTGAATCCCTCGCTGGCGGCGGCGGTGGCGGAGCAGGTAGCGCGCAGCCAGGTGTCCAGCGCTACGCCGCCGGCAGGCACGGCGCAGGGCCAGTTGCCGGTCCCCTCGGGGAACGGGCAGCCAATGGAGCTGCTGCGGGTGGAGGATTTGCTGTCGGTCGCTGGCTTCAACCAGGAAGCGATCGAGAAGCTGCGCGATTTCGTGATCGTGCTGCCGGAGCAGACGAAGGTGAATGTGAACACGGCGTCGGCGGAAGTGCTGTCGTCCATTACCGATATGGCGCTGAGCGAGGCGCAGACGGCAGTGGTGGCTCGCAAGCGCGCCTTCTTCCCGCGCGCGTCGGACTTCGACCAGTACCTGACCAGCATTGGCAAGAAGCGTATCAACGGTGTGGAAGTAGATGCGGGCAGCGGCTACTTTCTGGTGCTGAGCCGGGTCAAGCTGGATCGTGCCGAGTTGGTCAGCTGGTCACTGGTGCGTCGCGAGCAAGTCGGTGGCAAGACCAGCATCATATGGATACGGGAAATCTAAGGAACAAGGAAAGAACGCTTTGACGACTCTCTACATTCGGTATCCGGCCCGCGCCGCTGCCGCCCCTGATACGGGCGTGCCGACCAGCTGCCAGTTCGCGCTGGTGGGCGATGGCGGCAATGTGATGCAGCAGGGCGCCGGTGCGCTAGGCAATCTGGGCGACCTGGTTGCCGGGGCACGCCGCGTGGTGCTGCTGCTGGCCGCCGCCGACGTGACACTGCTGCGCGTGAAAGTGCCGCCGCTGTCCGCTGCCAAGCTGAAAGCCGCGCTGCCAAGCCTTGTCGAAGAACAGATTCTGGGCGACCCAACTGACTGCGTGCTGGCGCTGGCCCCTGCCAGCAGCGATGCCGGCGAGCGCGTCATCGCCGTGGTCAACCGCGCCTGGCTGGAAGTGCTGGTCAAGGCTCTGGTGGCCCAGGGCGCGCATGGCATCAGCGCGCTGCCAACCCAACTTTGCCTGCCGCTGCAGCCGGGCGGCGCCTCCGCCGCGCTGGGTGTGGACGATGCGGGCCTGGAGCTGACCCTGCGCAGCGCCCAATACGAAGGCATGGGTCTGACCCTGCCGCCGCAGCCGGAAGCCGCGCTGCACACGGTGCGCGCGCTGGCTGGCGATGCACCCGTCACGCTATATGTGGCGCCTGCGCTGCGGGCGGAATACGAAAAGCTGGCGCAGTCGGTGCAAGGCATCATGGTCGAAGAAGACCACTGGGCGCACCGCATTTCCGCCGCCAAGGCTGTGCAGATGGACCTGGCGGCCGGCCTGGGCGCCGTCAGCGGGGCTTCCGCGCGCGCCTGGCAGCGCTGGAAGTGGCCGGTCTACATCGCCGTTGCGGCCCTGCTGGTCAACATCGTGGGCGCCAACGTCGAATGGTTCCGCCTGCGTAGCGAAGCGGCGTCCGAGCGTCAGGCGATGGTGCAAGTTTTCCGTTCCGCTTATCCGAACCAGCCTGTGACGGGCGATCCGGCTGCGCAAATGCGCCGCAATATCTCCATCGCGCGCGCCAGCAGCGGCGGCTCGTCGGGTGATGAATTTACCGCCATGAGCGCGGCTTTCGCCGAAGCGCTGGCGATGCTGCCTAACCGCGAAGTGGTGGCCAGCCTGGAATACAAGGAACGCGGCATGACCGTGAAACTGAAGCCGAACAGTGTCGATGCGAACGGTTTGACCCAGGTGCAGTCGGCGCTCGCAGCGCGCAAGCTGGCGTTGACGGAGACCGGCCCCGGCGTGTGGCAGATCAAGGCGGGAGGCCAGAAATGAGCAAGATCACCGATAAATTCGGCAGCTACCGCGCAGCTGCCGGCGCCTTCTGGAATGAACGCACGGACCAGGAGCGCCGCATGCTGGCCATTGGCGGCGGCGTGGTCGTCTTCGGCCTGGTGTATGGCCTGCTGATCGATCCGGCCTTCAGCGGCCGCGCCCAGCTGGCGAAGGATCTGCCGGAGCTGCGCCAGCAAGTAGCCGAAGTGCAGTCGCTGGCGGGCGAAGCCTCGCAGCTGGCGGCGCAGCCAAATGTGGCGCCGCCGCCGATGTCGCGCGACAGCGTCAACAGCAGCCTGCAAAGCCGCGGCCTGTCGACGCAGTCGCTGACGGTGACCGGCGAATACGCGAAGATTGAATTCAAGGGTGTCGCCTTTGCCGGCCTGGTGGCCTGGCTGGATGCGATGCGCCGCGAGCAGCGCCTGACGGTGCAGGAAGCGAACATCACGGCGCAGAACACGCCGGGCCAGGTTGACGCCACACTGACCATGCGCCAGGACCTGGGAGCACGATGAAGCGCGCTTTTCTGTGGTTGTTGGCGATTGCTGTCAGTGCAGGATTGACGCTGCTGGCCTTTTTCCCGGCATCGTGGGTGGCCGAAATGGTGGAAAGCCGGACCGGCGGCCGTTTGACCTTGGGTGACGCGCAGGGTACGCTGTGGCGGGGCTCGGCCTTCATCGGCGGCGCCGCCAGCGGCAAGGATGCGGTCACGCCCCTGCTGCCGGGCCGTTTTGCCTGGAAGCTGTCGCCCTTGATCCTGGTGGGTAGCGTGGATGTGGAGCTGTCCAATCCTGAATCGCTGTCGCAGCCCGTGAATCTGCGCGGTGGCCTGAGCCAGTGGCAGGTCAGCCCGGCGGCCGTGATGCTGCCGGCCGATGGCCTGGCCGGACTGGGCGCGCCGCTGAACACCCTTGCGCCGACCGGGCGCATGAAACTGTCCTGGTCTTCGCTGCAACTGTCGCGCGAAGGCAACGCTGTGGCGCTGGAAGGCCGCACCACGCTGGAGATGCAGGACATGGCTTCGCGCCTGACCTCCATCCGTCCGCTGGGCAGCTACACGCTGGCGCTGGACTGGCACGGCCAGCAGGCCAATCTGCTGCTCGGCTCTGTGAAAGGCCCGCTGCTGCTAAGCGGGAGCGGCAAAATCGATCATGGCCGCCTGCAGTTTTCCGGCCAGGCCGAAGCGGCAACAGGATATGAAGACACCTTGGCGGGCTTGCTCAATTTGCTGGGCCAGCGCCGTCCGAATAGCGTTAAAAACGTCATTGCACTAGAGTTCCGATAATGAAGACACACACTGCAAGCAAAATCTCCCTCCCGGCGCTGCGCCGACTGAGCGCCGCCGCGCTGCTGTGCTGTGCGCTGGCTCCGGCCGCCGCGCCGGTGATGGCCGCCCCGAACGATGAAGCGGCACTGAACTTTGTCGGCGCCGATATCGAGTCCGTCATCAAGGCGGTTGGCCACTACACCAACATCACCTTCCTGATCGACCCGCGCGTCAAGGGCACGATCACGGTGGTGTCGGAAAAACCGGTCAGCAAATCGCAGGCCTTCAGCCTTCTGACTTCGGCACTGCGGCTGCAAGGCTATGCCATCGTCAGCGGCGACGGTTACGCCAAAGTCGTGCCGGAAGCGGAAGCCAAGCTGCAATCCAGCCCGACCATCGTCGGCGGCCAGCATGCGCCGAAGGGCGACCAGGTGGTGACCCAGGTCTTCCACCTGAATCATGAAGCGGCTGCCAATCTGGTGACCGTGCTGCGTCCCCTGATCACGCCGAACAACACGATCAACGCCAACCCGGGCAACAACACCCTCGTCATCACCGACTATGCGGACAACCTGACCCGCCTGGGCAAGATCATCGCCTCACTGGACTCGCCGTCCGCGACGGACCTGGACGTGGTCCCGGTGCGCTATGCGATTGCCAGCGACCTCGCCGCCATGGTGAACAAGCTGATGGAACCGGGCGCCGGCGGCGATTCCGGCCGCGTGACCGTGATGGCCGATCCGCGCACCAATTCGCTGGTGCTGCGTGCCCCCTCAGTGGCGCGCGCCAATCTGGCCAAGTCCCTGATCACGAAACTGGACCAGCCGACTACGCAGCTGGGCAATGTGCACGTGGTCTATCTGAAGAACGCGGAAGCGACCAAGCTGGCAGAAACGCTGCGCGCCGTGGTGTCCAGCGATACCTCCGGCGGCGGCCAGGGCAACGCCGCTGGCGGGCTGGCGCAGCTGGGCACCGGCGCCAACAACAATCAGCAAGGTGGCCTGGGCCAGAACAACCAGGGCAGCAGCACTTCCGGCGGCCAGACCGGCCCGACCAATCCTGCACTGACGGGCAGCCGCAGCGGCCAGTCGCTGAGCACGGGCGGCGCCGGTGGCTTCATCCAGGCCGACGCATCGACCAACACCCTGATCATCACCGCACCGGAAGCAGTCTACCGCAATCTGCGCGCAGTAATCGACCAGCTGGACGTGCGCCGTGCCCAGGTCTACATCGAAGCGCTGGTAGTGGAGGTCAGTGCCGACAAGGCTTCCGAGTTCGGCGTGCAGTGGGCGGGCCTGAGCGGCAACAGCGGCACATCCTATCGCGTAGGCGGCGGCACGTCCTTCCAGAACGGCACCGGCAACAACCTGGTGAACCTGGCCACGGCCACCACGCCGGCGCCGGGCGCAGGTCTGACCATCGGCGTGTTCAAGCAGCTGGCCAATGGCAAACTGGGTCTGGGCGCTGTGGCGCACTCGCTGGAAACGGTGGGCGGCACCAACATCCTGTCCACGCCGAACATGATCACCCTGGATAACGAGGTGGCCACCATTCGCGTCGGCCAGAACGTGCCGATCCTGACCGGCTCCTACACCACGACTTCCGGCACCAACAACAACCCGTTCCAGACCATCGACCGTAAGGATGTGGGTCTGATCCTGAAAGTGCGTCCGCAGATTTCGGAAGGCGGCACCATCAAGCTGGCGATCTACAACGAGAACTCCAGCATCGACACCAGTGTGACGTCGGACAGCGGTATCATACTGAAGACGCGCCAGATCGAGAGCAATGTGATTGCCGACGATGGCCAGATCATCGTGCTGGGTGGCCTGATCCAGGACGACGCCAGCGACAACGTGGAAAAGGTGCGCGGCCTGGGCGATATCCCGGTCATCGGCAACCTGTTCAAGTACCAGAAGCGCGACCGCAAGAAGACCAACCTGATGGTGTTCCTGCGTCCGCAAGTGATCCGCACCCAGGACCAGAGCATCAGCCTGACCGGCGACCGCTACGACTATATCCGTGGCACGCAGCAGCAGATCCAGCCGGACAACACCGTCCTACTGCCGAATCTGGGCCAGCCGGTGCTGCCTGAAGTGGTGAATGGCCAGCCGACCGGCGGCCAGCTGGCGCGCCCTGTGCCGCCGGTACCGGCGCCGGTCACCAATCCAGGCGGCGCCGCGGAAGTGAAGCAGCAATGACGAACCTTCTGCCTTACGCCTTTGCGCGCGACTTCCTGGTGCTGGCACAGCCCAGCGAAGGCGACGCGCATTCGGTTGATGTGCTGATTTCGAACGCGACACCACCCGCAGCCATTGCGGAAGTGTCGCGCCGCTTCGGCCGCGTCAACCTGAAACACCTGCCGCGCGCCGATCTGGACGCGGCCATTGCCGGCGCCTACGCGGGTGCAGGCGGCGACGCATCGCAAGTGGCGGAAGAATTCGATGCGGACCTGGACCTGACCAAGCTGCTGCAGGATGTTCCTGCGATTGAGGACTTGCTGGAATCGTCCGACGATGCGCCGGTGATCCGCATGATCAATGCACTGCTGACGCAAGCCCTGCGCGACAGCGCGTCCGATATCCACATCGAGCCTTTCGAGCAGACTTCGGTGGTGCGTTTCCGTGTCGACGGCGCGCTGCGCGACATCGTGCGCCCGCGCAAGGCGATTCACGGTTCGCTGATCTCGCGTATCAAGATCATGGCGCAATTGGATATCGCGGAAAAGCGTCTGCCACAGGACGGCCGCATCACGCTGCGCGTGGGCGGCAAGCCGGTGGACGTGCGTGTTTCCACGCTGCCGACCGGCCACGGCGAACGCGCCGTACTGCGTTTGCTGGACAAGGAAGCAGGCCGCCTCGATCTGCAGCATCTCGGCATGAGCGACGAGATGCTGGCTCAGTTCAATCAGCTGATCAACCAGCCGCACGGCATTGTGCTGGTGACCGGTCCAACCGGCTCCGGTAAGACGACCACCCTGTACGCCGCGCTGTCGCTGCTGAATTCCACCACCACCAACATCATGACGGTGGAAGACCCGATCGAATACGATCTGCAAGGCGTAGGCCAGACCCAGGTCAACTCGCGTATCGACATGACCTTCGCCAAAGCCCTGCGCGCGATTCTGCGCCAGGACCCGGACGTGATCATGATCGGTGAGATCCGCGACCTGGAAACGGCGCAGATCGCGGTGCAGGCTTCGCTGACCGGCCACCTGGTGCTGGCGACCCTGCACACCAACGACGCCGCGTCCGCCGTGACCCGTTTGCTGGACATGGGCATCGAGCCCTTCCTGCTGTCGTCGTCCCTGCTGGGCGTACTGGCCCAGCGCCTGGTTCGCAAGCTGTGCCCCGAGTGCAAACGCTTCGACGGCCAGCAATGGCATGCCGTCGGCTGCGACAAGTGCGGCATGACGGGATATCAGGGCCGCGTCGGTATTTACGAGCTGCTGCAGACGGACGAAAACATCCGTGGCCAGATCCACGACCGTACCTCGGAAGCGGAAGTGCGTCACACCGCCCAGCAGCACGGCATGAAGACCATGCGCGAAGACGGCGAACGCTGGCTGGCCAACGGCACCACGACGCCAGCCGAACTGCTGCGCGTGACGAAGGACTAAGCGATGCCGGCATTCCGTTACGAAGCTGTCGACGAAAATGGCGCAAGCAAAAAAGGCGTCGTGAATGCCGACAGCGCGCGTTCCGCACGTGCGGACCTGCGCGCACAAGGCCTGGTGCCGATCAAGGTCGATGCTATCGCGGCACAAGTGGACGCCAGCGGCGTCGCCACGCGCCGCGGCTTCGGCGAAAAGCTGAGCACCACCGAACTGGCGCTGTTCACGCGCCAGATGGCCAGCTTGCTGGAAGCTGGCCTGCCGCTGGAACAGGCGTTCACCGCCTTGCTGGAACAGGCCGAGCGCCAGTATGTGCGCGACCTGATCGCATCCATCCGCTCCGAAGTGATTGGCGGTGCCTCGCTGTCGGACGTTCTGTCGCGCCACCCGCGCGACTTCGCYGAGATCTACCGCGCGCTGGTCGCCTCCGGTGAACAGATCGGCCAGTTGTCGCGCGTGCTGTCGCGCCTTGCCGACTACATCGAACGCCGCAATGCGCTGGTGCAGAAGGTGCGCCTGGCGTTTACCTATCCGGCCATCGTGACCGTGGTGGCCTTCCTGATCGTGATCTTCCTGCTGACCTATGTGGTGCCGCAGATTGTGTCCGTGTTCGCGAACACCAAGCAGAAGCTGCCGTTCCTGACCATCGTCATGCTGGCTATTTCCGATTTCGTGCGGCATTACGGCTTCGTTGTGCTGGCGGCGTTGATCGCGGCCTGGGTCAGCTGGCGGCGCGCCTTGCAGAATCCCGCGCTCAAGCTGCGCTGGCATACCTGGCTGCTGACGGCGCCCCTGTACGGCAAATTCGAACGCAGCCTGAATACTTCGCGCTTTGCCAGTACGTTGGCGATTACCACCGGCTCCGGTGTGCCGATCTTGCGCGCGCTGGAAACCAGCCGCGACACGCTATCGAATATGGCCATGCGCACGCTGGTGGAGCAGGCCAGCGACGCCGTGCGCGAGGGGGTGAGCCTGGCGCGTGCGCTGTCGGCGCAAAAGCATTTCCCGCCCATGCTGATCCACATGATTCGCGCGGGTGAAATCACGGGCGAACTGCCCGCCATGCTGGACCGCGCCGCCAGCGCGCAGGAAGCTGACCTGGAGCGCCGCACGCTGACCATTGCGGGCCTGCTGGAGCCTTTCCTGATCCTGGCCATGGGCGTGGTGGTGCTGCTGATCGTGCTGGCCGTGCTGATGCCGATCATCGAAATCAATCAGCTGGTACGCTGAAACTGGAGAAAAGAACTTGAAGCGTTTGCCTTTGATTTGCAGTGTGGCCGCCGTGGCGGCGCTGTCCGCCTCGCTGGCGTACTGGGGGCTGCAATTGTTCAAACCCAAGCAGCGTGCCATCGCTCCGCCACCCGTGGCGCAGGCGGCCGAGTTGAATGTGGACGCAGCGCGCGGACTGTTCGGCGGCCAGACCGCTGTGGCGCAAGTCAGCAACTACCAGCTGCGCGGCGTCGTCGCTGCGGTCAATGGACGCGGCAGCGCGGCCATCATCGCCACCGAAGGCCAGCCGGCGCAGGCTTATGGTGTGGGCGCTGAAGTCGGCCCTGGCGTGACCGTCAAGGACGTGCAGCCGCGCTTTGTGATTTTGATGGAAGGCGGCATCCAGAAGCGCCTCGACCTGGCCGTGGATGAAGGCAATGCCGCCGGCGGCGTAACGCCAATGCAGCCGCCAGTGCAGATGGCGCCACCAGCGGCGCCGATGGTGCCTGCTCCTGTGCAGCCGCCGCAACCGGCGCCTGTAGTGGGTCCTGGCCCTGGTCCAGTGGCAGGGCAGGGCGCGACGCTGCCGCCTGCGCAGCCCATGCCGCAACCAGGACAACAGGGCCAGCCGGGCACTGGCTCGGCGTCCGGCCAGAACGGCCTGGTTACGCCACCGCCGCCGCAAATGGCGCCCGCCCAGCCGGTAACCACTTCGCCGGGCAATCCAAGCCGCTAAACGCATGAAGACCCTGCGCCTGCTCCTGGCCTGCAGCATCCTGGCCGTGCACGGGGCGGCGCTGGCGCAAGACGCCGTGGCATCCGCCAAGCGGCCGCGCGTGGCGCTGGTGCTGTCCGGCGGCGGTGCGCGCGGCTTTGCCCACGTTGGCGTACTGCGCGCCTTGCGCGATATGCACGTGCCGGTCGATATCGTGGTCGGCACCAGCATGGGCAGCGTAGTCGGCGGCGCCTACGCCGCGGGCGCGTCGATCGGCGATCTCGAACGCATGGCTGCCACCACCGACTGGGACAGCGTGGTCGCCGACCGTCCCGCGCGCGACGCGCTGGCCTTCCGCCGCCGCGACGAAGACGCCAACATCCCCTCCCGCATCGAGTTTGGCCTGAACCGCAACGGCGTCACACTGCCGCCCGCCGCTGCCAGCAATGCTGCGCTGGAAATGGCACTGGAGCGCCTGCTGCCGCCCGGCACGCGCAACACACCGGTGGGCCAGTTGCCGCTGCCTTTCCGCTCCGTCGCCTCCGACCTGCTGACAGGCGAGCTGGTGACGCTGGACGACACTCCGCTGTTCCAGACCATGCGCGCCTCGCTGGCCGTGCCAGGCGTGTTCGCGCCGGTGCGTATCAAAGGCCATCTGGTGGTCGACGGAGGACTGGTGCGCAATCTGCCGGTGGACCTGGCCCACGCCATGGGCGCGGATGTAGTCATCGCCGTCAACGTCGGCACGCCGTTGGCGCCGGAAAAAGAACTGGGCAGCGCGCTTGGCGTCGCCAATCAGATGCTGCAAATCCTCACCGAGCAGAATGTGCAGCGTTCGATCAAGGAACTTGGTCCGCAGGATTTGCTGATCGCGCCCGACCTGACCGGCGTCAGCTTCCTCGACTTCAGCACCTATGCACGCGCCATCGCGGCCGGCGAAAAGGCAGCGCGCGAGCTGTCGCCGCGCTTGGCGGCGCTGGCCGTGCCGGCCGAAGAATATGCCAGCCTGGAGGCGATGCGTCTGGCCGGTCCGGGCGAAACCGACCGGCCGAAAAGGCTGGCGAAGCTGGAAGTACAGGGCACGCAGCACATCAACGCGGAGATTCTGAAGAAGCAGTCCGGCCTCGAGCCGGGCCAGCCCGTAACGCGCGAGGATGTGCGCCAGGCTGAGGTCACGCTGTACGGCCGTGGCGATCTGGCGCGCGTGGAAACCGAGGTGCAGGACAAGGACGGCGAGCGCGAAGTGACCATTCGCGCCACGGAGGCCGAATGGGCGCGCAACCGCATGCGCGTTGGCCTCGAACTGGCCAGCGATTTCCGCGACTCGAACGACTTTGCCATCAAACTGATGCACGTGCATTCGTCCATGAACGATTGGGGCGGCGAGCTGCGCACGGAAGCGCGTATCGGCAATGTGCGTGGCGTTGGTGTGCAGTGGTGGCAGCCGCTGGGCGCCGGCTCCAAATGGTATGTGATGCCGTCAGCGCAGATTGGCGAAACCATCTCGGACTTGTACAGCAGCGGCTTGCGCAAGGCGCGGGTGGGTTACAACGTGCGCACCGGCTCATTGGCCATCGGCCGCGAGTTCGGCAACTGGGGGGATATCAGCGTGGGTGTGCAGAAGCAGCGCTACACGGCGCACACCATCTTGCCCGAAGATCCGAGTGCCCCGGATCAGAAGGTGAGCGATACCRTGCGCTTCGTGCGCTTCCGCGTCGATACGCTCGATTCGCTGGGCTTTCCGACGCGCGGCATGCTGATCAACCTGGGGCGCGAAAGTACGCCGGGCAGTGCGTCGAATGTRGGCGCAACGCAAGCCAACTGGGGCGCATCGGCTTTGTTCGCATTCCATTACGACGACTGGGCGGGACACTTCCTGGCCGAATGGGCGCGCGCACGGGCGGGCGCTGCGCCGATCAACCTTGGTGGCTTCCTGCGGCTATCGGGTACCAAGACGGATTCGATCCAGGAACCCACTGTGCTGTTCTCGCGGGTGGTCGTGGCGCGCAAGATCGGCGCCTTGCCGAGCGCATTCGGCGGTACGTTGCGTGCGGGCTTTTCGCTGGAAATGGGCGGTGGCTTCGACCGCAGGCCCGATGCCTTGGGCAGTGCACTCAAGCAGGCAGGCAGCCTGTTCCTCGCAGTTGAAACCCGATTCGGCCCGCTCTATCTCGGCGCAGGTGCGACCAAAAATGGGGAACAGACCATGTACCTGTTCCTCGGGCCGGTCTGGTAATCAGTTGCGTTCAGCGTCCAGCCAGACCTGGCTGGATGACGTGGAGCGCGTCAGCTCGCCGGAGTTGCGGTCGCTAAGGCACTTGGGCCATTCGGCCTCTTTCACGGACACACAGTATTTCCGGTCGAATTTGGGATTCGGCACTTTGGTGCTGGCGCCTTTCTCGACGGGGATCTTTTCCGCCTTCGGGTCGCCGGGTGTGYCGACGGTCAGCACGCAGACATTGCTACTGGTCTCGACGCATTCGAACGACGAGGAGTCGCCCGATGCGGTGACGCGGTATTCCAATCTGCCTGCGTGGGCGAGCAGGGGAGCTGCCAGCAAGGTGGCCAATGCGATGACTTTTCTGTTCATTCCCTCTCCTCTCTGGTGAGCTGGTGCTGTCTCACATCATGCCATATTCAGCGAAATTCAGAACTATTCAGATCGTTTTCAGGACTTTTGCTGCAGGCGCTTGCTACAAAGGGAACTCCATTCACTTCACCAGGAGTTCGTATGCGTCGTCTCGTTTTTTGTGCTGCCATGCTGTTTGCCACCGCTGCGCAGGCCATGCCGGTCACTTACACCATCGTCAGCAAGCTGTCGAAAGTGAGTTTCAGCCTGGAGCATCAAGGCTTTATTCCCGTGACGGGCAGCTTGAAAATTGAGCCGGGCAGCTTTTTGTTCGATCACGAGGACTGGTCGAAATCATCGGTGATGGTCAGCATGCCGACGCGCATGCTGGATATGGGCGATGGCTTGTGGAATGGCCAGATCCGCGATGATGATGCGTGGATGTCGCTGTTCAAGCAGCCTGTCATCAAATTCCGCAGCACGCGCGTGGAGCAGCGCGACGGGATGAGTGGGGTGCTATATGGCGATTTGACGCTGGCTGGCGTGACGCGGCCGGTGGCGCTGCAATTGCGGGTCAACAAGATGGGCATGAACCAGGTCAGCAAGAAGCCCTCGGTCGGCATCACGGCGACCGGCATCGTCAAGCGCTCCGAGTTTGGCCTGGGGGCCTATCCGGATCTGATCAGCGATGAAATCATGGTGCAGATTCAGCTGGAGGCTGCGCAAGGGCCGGATACGGAGGCGCAGCAGGAGGCCATGCTCAACGCTGGCACTCGCTGAATCCTGGCTGCGGCGGACTGGCTGACGGCGGTGGCGATTTCCGATTGAATGGCGAGTTTGTCGCCGGGCGTGCGGTCGTAACTGTCCGACCAGACCACGAAGCCGTCGGCGGCACGCGTGAGCCGCGCGGCGATACGCAGCGCGCTGCCGGACTTGCGCACGCTGCCATCGAGCACATAGGCGACTTGCAGCGCCTTGGCGACTTCGGCGGCCGCTTCGTGCTTGTTCTTGTAGTAGTAGGACGCGCCGGGCGGGGCAACCACAACGCCGGGCTGCTTGCTGAGTTTCGTGATCAGCTCTTCGCTGACGCCGTCGGCGAACGGTTCTTCGTTCATGTCGTCGGTCAGGTCGAGGAAAGGCAGCACGGCGATGGAATGCGCCTTGCCCGGCGCGGGGCCGGCAGGCGCGCGCAGGGTGAAAGCGGCCAGGCCAGCCGAGGCCAGTGTGGCGCCGAGGGCAATCGCCGCGCGGCGGCGCATGCGCTGCCGGGGGCCCGGCAGAAGCACCGCGGCTGCAACGTGCGGCGATGGTGCCGCGGCCTTGGCCGGTTGCGCGGCATCGGGCAGGTCGATGGAGGCGGCGTCCGATGCGCTCACGGGCGCGATAAGGCGGTAGCCGCGGCGGGGGACGGTGACGATGTAGCTTGGCTTGCGGGCGTCATCGCCGAGCTGGCGGCGTAGGGCGGTGATGGCCTGGTACAGCGAGTCGGGCGAAACGACCACGCCCGGCCAGGCGTGCGTCAGCAGTTCATCGGAAGACAAAACTTCGCCGGCGTGATCGGCGAGGCAAACCAGCAGACGCAGCGTGCGCTCTTCCAGCCGCACGCTGGCGCCTTCGCGCGAAAGCTCGCCCGTCAAGCGGTTGACGGTCCAGTCTCCGACGCGGAAGGTGGCCTTACTCGTCATCCGAGCCGCTGAGCTTTTTCCGGATCAGGGCCTGGCCAGCCTGGCGGTCGGCCGTGGTGCGGTTCTTGTCGTGCGGCCCCGCCGCGCGTGCCTTGGCCAACTGCGCAATCGGATTGCGCGGCTTGCCAAAGTTTTGCGAGGGCTCGACGCGAATCCGCATCTTCTGCCGGGTTGCCAGCTGCTTGTTTGCCATTACCGCCTCTTTTACAACACGTAGCGCGACAAATCTTCGTTGACGGACAGCGCATCCAGGCGCTGGTTCACATAAGCCGTATCGATGGTGATTTCCTTGTCGCTGGTTTCGGTCGCCGAGTAGGAGATTTCTTCCAGCAGCTTTTCCATTACCGTGTACAGGCGGCGCGCGCCGATGTTCTCGGTGCGCTCGTTGACCTGGAAGGCGATTTCCGCCAGGCGGGTAATGCCTTCCGGTGCGAACACCAGCTTAACACCTTCCGTGGCCAGCAGGGCTTCATACTGCTTGGTCAGGCAAGCGTCGGTACTGGTCAGGATGCGTTCAAAGTCGGCGATCGACAGCGATTCCAGCTCCACGCGGATCGGGAAACGTCCCTGCAGTTCAGGGATCAGATCCGAAGGCTTGGCCAGATGGAAGGCGCCCGATGCGATAAACAGAATGTGGTCGGTGCGGATCATGCCGTACTTGGTGTTGACGGTCGTGCCTTCCACCAGCGGCAGCAGATCGCGCTGCACACCGGCGCGCGACACGTCGGCGCCGCCCACTTCCGAACGCGACGCGATCTTGTCCACTTCGTCCAGGAACACGATGCCGTTCTGCTCCACGTTCTGGATGGCTTTCTGCTTCATCTCGTCTTCGTTCACCAGCTTGGCCGCTTCCTCTTCCAGCAGCAGCTTCATGGCTTCCTTGATCTTGACCTTGCGCGCCTTCTTGCGGCCACCGCCCATGCCGGAGAACATGGACTTGATCTGCTCCGTCATTTCTTCCATGCCGGGCGGCGCCATGATTTCCATCTGCGGGCTTTGCTCGGCCAGCTCGATTTCGATTTCCTTGTCGTCCATCTCGCCCTGGCGCAGGCGCTTGCGGAAGGTCTGGCGCGTGGTGTCGTTGGCGGGCGCCTCGGTGGTCTGCGTGGTGGGGAAACCGAAGTCGCGCGGCGGCGGCAGCAGGATATCCAGCACGCGGTCTTCCGCGGCATCTTCGGCGCGTGCGCGTACCTTGGCCATTTCAGACTGGCGGGTCTGCTTCACGCCGATGTCGATCAGGTCGCGGATAATGGTGTCCACATCGCGGCCCACGTAGCCGACTTCGGTGAACTTGGTCGCTTCCACCTTGATGAAAGGCGCATCGGCCAGCTTGGCCAGTCGGCGCGCGATCTCGGTCTTGCCGACGCCGGTCGGGCCGATCATCAGAATGTTCTTGGGCGTGATTTCATGGCGCAGCGGTTCTTCCACCTGCTGGCGGCGCCAGCRGTTGCGCAGCGCGATCGCCACGGCCTTTTTGGCCTTGCCCTGGCCAACCACATGCTTGTCGAGTTCCCCGACGATTTCCTGAGGAGTCATGTTCATAGTCTTAGTCCAGGGTTTCGATGATGTGGTTCAGATTGGTGTAGATGCACAGCTCGCCCGCGATGGTCAGCGATTTCTTGACGATCTCGGCAGGCGCCATATCGGTGTTCTGTGCCAGCGCCACAGCGGCGGACTGGGCATAGGAGCCGCCTGAGCCGATGGCGCCGACGCCATTTTCCGGTTCCAGCACATCGCCGTTGCCGGTAATGACCAGGGTCGATTCGCTGTCTGCCACCAGCAGCATGGCCTCCAGGCGGCGCAGCACGCGGTCGGTGCGCCAGTCCTTGGCCAGTTCAACCGAGGCGCGCAGCAGATTGCCCTGGTGTTTTTCCAGTTTTGCTTCGAAGCGATCGAGCAGGGTGAATGCGTCGGCGGTGCCGCCAGCGAAACCGCACAGGACTTTGCCCTGGTACAGCTTGCGCACTTTGCGCGCGGTGCCCTTCATGACGACATTGCCGAGGGTTACCTGGCCATCGCCGCCCAGCGCCACTTGCTTACCGCGGCGCACGCACAGAATGGTCGTACCGTGAAATTGTTCCATAGTTGCCTCAATGTTATGACGCGTTCAGGCGTCCAGCCGCAAATATGCGGCCGGATGAGGGGAATGCAAGACGCGGCTGAGCTAGCCGCTAATATCGGTGAGGGAACAACCGCGCGATATCAGCATACCCCAGGAGTCGCTGGAGTGCTGCAACCAAGTGGTTCACATCGCGGAATTCGATGCGGCGCTCGTCCACCGCCAGCTCCTGCAGCTTGGCGAGCAACTGGCCGGCCGCGCCGAATTCGATGCGGGCCAGGCGCGAGCAATCGAACACCAGGGCCGGGTATTGATCAGCATAGCCGCTGATGGCGGTGATTAAACCGGTGAGATCGCCTTCGATCACGGCCGGCAGCATGAAGC
>NZ_JBFRDW010000040.1:0-17273 GCF_052113985.1 Pseudoduganella sp. RAF53_2
AAACCACCCCGAGCGAAGCGCTGGAAGCTGGCGACATCGCCGGTCTGGGCGGCAGCGTTCCTCCAGTTGACCGCGAGCGCAAGATCAACTCGCTGTTCACCGAAACCAACGTGCCGGTGCTGAAGAACCTGGACCTGGGCGCAGCAGTGCGTTACGACCACTACGATGACGTAGGTTCGTCCACCAACTACAAGGCGAACGCTCGCTGGCAGCCAATCAAGCAAGTGGTGCTGCGTGCATCCGCTGGTTCGGGCTTCCGCGCTCCAACCCTGACCGACCTGTGGCAGCCGCAGACTGTGGGTTCTTCCGAGTCCTTCAACGACCCGGCAACCCACCAGAACCAGATCCAGGTGAACGCCCTGACCGGCGGCAACCCGGAYCTGAAGCCTGAGAAGTCGCGTCAGAAGTCCGTTGGTATCGTGCTGGCTCCGATCGACAACTTCACCGTTGGTCTGGACTGGTTCAAGATCAATGTGTCCGACATCCTGTCGACCCCATCGGCTCAGGAAGTGGTATCCCGCTTCCGCGCTGGCGATGCGGCTTACGCTAACTTCGTCACCCTGAACAGCAGCGGCCAGATCACCGGCATCAAGACCCTGCTGACCAACACCGGCGACGCAGTGGTGAAAGGCTTCGACCTGTTCGCGAACTACCGTAAGAACACCGATTACGGCCGCTTCGATGTGGCCCTGAACGGTACTTACATGGACCAGTTCGACCAGACCAGCCCAGGCGGCGATATCTCGCACAAAGTTGGCACCCTGGTTGACTCCGCAGGCAACCCAGTGCTGGGCGCCCAGAACGGCGGCGTAGTGCTGCGCTGGAAGCACACCCTGGCGACCACCTGGAGCAAAGACAAGTGGACCGCTACCGTCATCCAGAACTTCAGCTCGCGTTACGAAGCTGGCCACCGCTATGAAGATGACGAGCGCACCTTCATCGGCGCCAACGCTACGTACGATCTGAACGTGACCTACAAGCCAATCAAGCCACTGACCCTGACCGTTGGCGTGCGCAACCTGTTCGACAAGCAGCCTGAGATCTTCGTACCAGTGTCCAACCAGTTCCAATACGGTTACGACATCAACCAGTACGACCCACGCGGCCGCTTCCTGTACGTGAACGCATCCTACCGCTTCCAGTAATCGCTGATTACTCTTAGCCGGTTCGCAAAAGCCGCTCCTTCGGGAGCGGCTTTTTTTTAAACCCACGGCAGATGCAGGTGGCTGCCACATCGTGGCAGCCACCAGGGTTACGCCTCAGGTTTTCTTAAAGCTTTTCCTTCACGTGCGGGATGCCGAATTCGTCGTAGATCTCGTAGATCACAGCGAGCATGTTAACCAGTTCCTCGGACTTGTCCATATTGCGCACGCTGAACATTACCGGGGACACGGCCTGGCGGTCCGCCAGCGGGCGGTAGTGGATGTCGCGGCGCTTCATGCCATGCACGCTCTCCGGCACCACGGCGATGCCTTCTCCAGCAGCCACAAGGCCCACTGCGATTTGCAGTTCGCGTACTTCCATCACATTGCGCGGCTGGATGCCGTGGGCGCGGAACACTTCCAGCACCTGATCGGCGAAACTGGGACGCGGCGATTTCGGATAGACCAGCAGCGTCTCGCCCTGCAGATCCAGTAGCCGCAAGGGCTCCTCCGAATCGCTCAGCGCATGCCCGATCGGCAGCGCCACAATCAGGCGTTCTTCGCGCAGCACGATGCGGCGCACGCTGGGATCTTCCGCCTTCACGCGGCCGAAGCCCACGTCGATACGCCCCTCTTTCAAGGCCTTGAGCTGTTCCATGGTGGTCAGTTCGTTAAAAGTGACCTCCACCTGCGTATAGCGCGTGCGGAAGCGGCGTACGATCTCCGGCAGCAGGCCATACAGGGTCGAGGCCACAAAACCGATCGACAGCGTGCGCTCTACCTTGCCCACGCGCTGAGTCATGGTCTTCAGCGCGCCCACTTTCTCCAATAGCTCAGTAGCGTGAGCCTGGAAAAATTCACCTGCCTCGGTCAGGCGCAAAGGGCGCGAGCCCTTCTCGATCAGATCCACGCCCAACTCTTCTTCCAGCTGCTGGATCTGGCGGCTCAGCGGCGGCTGAGCGATGAACAAACGCTTGGCCGCGCGGGTGAAGTTTTTCTCCTCAGCGACAGCGACGAAATAACGCAGATGGCGTAGCTCCACGGCAACTCCTTAACCATACCTTCCAGGTATTGAATCATACCAACTCAGTGTTGGACTGCGCCTCTGGAGAGGCATATCTTGTCCATATCCGCAGCCCACTATATGCCATGAGTATGATCCAGAATATCGAAGTGATGCTGGCCAATGTGCCCACCATCCGCCCACACAAGCTCTCGGTAGCCACCATGAGCACTCAGACCCTGGTCCTGGTGCGCGTGCGCTGCGCCGACGGCATTGAAGGCTGGGGCGAAGCCACCACCATCGGCGGCCTGAATTACGGCGAAGAGAGCCCCGAGAGCATCAAGACCAATATCGACACCTACATCGCTCCGCTGATCGTCGGCATGGAAGCGAGCGAAGTCGCGAAAGCGATGGCGAAAGTGCGCCAGGTCATCCAGGGCAACCGCTTCGCCAAATGCGCGATCGAGACGGCCCTGCTGGATGCGCAGGCACGCCGCCTCGGCGTGCCGCTGAGCGAACTGCTGGGCGGCCGCGTGCGCGATGAACTGCCGGTGGCATGGACCCTCGCCAGCGGCGACACCAGCAAGGACATCGCCGAAGCCGAAAAAATGCTCGACATGCGCCGCCACCGCATCTTCAAACTGAAGATCGGCGCCCGCCGCGTGGAAGACGACGTGGCCCACGTCATCGCCATCAAGAAGGCCGTAGGCGAGCGCGCCAGCGTGCGCGTGGACGTGAACCAGGCCTGGAATGAACAGGATGCGATGCGCGCCATCGCCGCACTGCAGGACGGCGGCGTCGACCTGATCGAGCAGCCCGTGCGCGCCGAGAACAAAGCCGCCATGGCCCGCTTGGCCGCCACCTTCGCGGTACCGATCATGGCCGACGAAGCCCTGCATGGCCCGCTGGATGCCTACGCCATGGCGACCGCCTCCGCTGCCGACGTCTTCGCCGTGAAGATTACCCAGTCCGGCGGCCTGCTGCCCGCCGCGCAGGTCGCCGCCGTCGCCCAGCTGGCGGGCGTTGGCCTGTACGGCGGCACGATGCTGGAAGGCGGTGTTGGCACTGCGGCATCCGCCCAGCTGTTCGCCACCTTCAACAGCCTGGCGTATGGCACCGAGTTGTTCGGCCCCCTGCTGCTGACGCAAGAAGTGCTGCGGGAGCCATTGGTCTACAAGGATTTCATGCTGCAGGTGCCGCGCAAGCCCGGCCTGGGCGTTGAGCTGGATATCGAAAAGATCCAGTACCTGCAAGCGCAATAAAGGAGAACCACGATGCTGTTCCATGTACGAATGAACGTGAACCTGCCGCCGGATATGCCGGAACAGCAGGCCACGCAACTCAAGCTGCGCGAGAAGGAACTGGCGCAAGAACTGCAACGCAGCGGCAAATGGCGCCACCTGTGGCGCATCGCCGGCCAGTACGCCAACTTCAGCGTGTTCGACGTGGAGAGCGTCGACGAGCTGCACAACACGCTGATGTCGCTGCCGCTGTTTCCCTACATGGCCATCGAAGTCGCCCCGCTGTGCCGCCACCCATCATCCATTCGCGACGACGATCGCTAACACCACACTAACAAGGAGACTTTGTCATGACTCATACTGAAATTGATGCACTGGTCAAAAGCTGGATCGTCGATACCGCAACCCGCCCTGTCAATCCGCGCGTACAGCAAATCGCGGTGCGCCTTCTGGGTGACCTGTACAAGGCGATTGAAGACCTGGACATCCAGCCGAGCGAAGTGTGGAAAGGCCTGGAATACCTGACCTTCACCGGCTCGCGCAATGAATTCGGCCTGCTGGCGCCGGGCATTGGCCTGGAGCGCTTCCTCGATATGCGCGCCRACGAAGCCGAAGCGAAAGCCGGCCTGACGGGCGGCACGCCGCGCGCCATCGAAGGCCCGCTGTACGTGGCTGGCGCACCGGAATCGGTCGGCTACGCGCGCCTGGACGACGGCACCGAGAGCGAACAGGCCGAAGTCCTGTTCATGCAGGGCATCGTGTACGGCAAGGACGGCAAGCCGGTACCGAATGCCAGGGTCGAAGTGTGGCACGCCAACCTGATGGGCAATTATTCCTTCTTCGATAAGTCGCAATCCGCTTTCAATCTGCGCCGCTCCATCATCACCGACGAGCAAGGCCGCTACCGCTTCCGCAGCATCATGCCGATGGGTTACGCCTGTCCACCGGACGGCGCCACGCAGCTGTTGCTGGACCAGCTGGGCCGCCACGGCAACCGCCCCGCCCACATCCACTTCTTCGTTACCGCCAATGGCTACCGCAAGCTGACCACCCAGATCAATATTGACGGCGACGAATACCTGTGGGACGACTTTGCCTTCGCCAGCCGTGAAGGACTGGTGCCGGAGGTGAAGCGCACCGGCGGCGCCGAACCGCACGCCACGATCGACTTCGATTTCCATCTGCTGCCGGAAGCGGTCACCGCACCGTCCGCAGAAGTACAGCGCGTGCGCGCCGCAGCGTAAGGAGCAAGGCCATGCAAACCCTGGATGATTTCCTCGTCGAAGACAAGGCCAAGGGCGACTATCGCCTGAACCGCAGCGCCTTCACCGACCCCGAACTGTTCGAGTTGGAGATGAAGCACATCTTCGAAGGCAACTGGATCTACCTGGCACACGAAAGTCAGATCCCGAACACCAACGATTACTACACGACCCATATGGGCCGCCAGCCGATCTTCATCGCTCGCAACCGCCAGGGTGAGCTGAACGCCTTCATCAACGCCTGCAGCCACCGCGGTGCACAGCTGTGCCGCCACAAGCGCGGCAACAAGGCCACCTATACCTGCCCCTTCCACGGCTGGACCTTCAACAACAACGGCAAGCTGCTGAAAGTGAAAGACCCGGAGGAAGCGGGCTATCCGGAGTGCTTCAACAAGGAAGGCTCGCACGATCTGAAGAAAGTGGCGCGTTTCGAGAACTACAAGGGCTTCCTGTTCGGCAGCCTGAATTCCGATGTGCCGCCGCTGACTGAATTCCTGGGCGAGGCGGGAAAGATCATCGACATGATCGTCAATCAGTCGCCGGATGGACTGGAAGTCTTGCGCGGCGCGTCCACCTACACCTTCAACGGCAACTGGAAGCTGCAGGCCGAGAATGGCGCGGACGGCTATCACGTCTCCGCCGTGCACTGGAACTACGCCGCCACCACCAACCACCGCAAGCAGGCCGAGGCCGGGGACAATGTCCGCGCCATGGATGCCGGCAAATGGGGCAAGCAGGGCGGCGGTTTCTACGCTTTCGAGAACGGCCATATGCTGCTGTGGAGCCGCTGGGCGAATCCGGAAGACCGTCCCAATTTCCCGCGCCGCGAGGAATTCGCCTCGCAGTTCGGCGGTCCGATGGCGGACTGGATGATTGAGCGCTCGCGCAATCTCTGCCTGTATCCGAACGTATACCTGATGGACCAGTTCGGCTCGCAAATCCGCGTGCTGCGTCCGATCTCGGTGGACAAGACTGAAACCACCATCTACTGCATTGCCCCGAAAGGCGAATCCGCCGAGGCGCGTGCGCGCCGTATCCGCCAGTATGAGGACTTCTTCAACGTCAGCGGCATGGCAACGCCGGACGACCTGGAAGAATTTCGCGCCTGCCAGGCTGGCTATGCCGGTTCAGCCATGAAGTGGAACGATATGTGCCGCGGCTCCGAACACTGGATCGACGGCGCCGATGAAGCGGCCAAAGAAATCGGCCTGAAACCGGTCATGAGTGGCGTGAAGACCGAGGACGAAGGCTTGTACACCGTGCAGCACCGCTACTGGCTGAAGGTGATCACGGATGCCAAGGAGTCCGGCAAATGAATATCGAAGACATCCGCGCCTTTCTGTACCGCGAGTCCCGCTTGCTGGACGATGAGCTGTGGGACGATTGGCTGGAATGCTACGCCCCCACCGCTCGCTTCTGGATGCCGTCCTGGGACGACGACGACCAGCTGATTACCGATCCGGAGCGCGAAATCTCGCTGATCTTCTATCCGAATCGCCAGGGTCTGGAAGACCGCGTGTTCCGCATCAAGACCGAACGTTCCAGCGCCACCATGCCGGATACCCGCACCAGCCACAACATCAGCAATGTGGAAGTGGTGAGCCGCGAAGGCGGCACCGTCACCGTGCGCTTCAACTGGCACACGCTGAGCCACCGCTACAAGACGGACTTCAGCTACTTCGGCATGTCGCGCTACATCATCGACCACAGCGGCGGCACGCCGCGCATTGTTGACAAGTATGTCGTCCTGAAAAACGACTACATCAACCAGGTCATCGACATTTATCACATCTGAGAGGCACGCCATGACGTACAACATCGCTCTTCAATTCGAAGACGGCGTGACCCGCTTCATCAGCTGCGAAGCAGGCGAGAAGCTGGCCGATGCCGCCTACCGCCAGAAGGTCAATATCCCGCTGGATTGCCGCGACGGCGCTTGCGGCACCTGCCGTGGCCACTGCGAGTCCGGCAACTATGACATGCCGGAGTCCAGCTATATCGAAGACGCGCTCACGCCGGAAGAGGCAGCGCAGCGCCAGGTGCTGGCCTGCCAGATGAAACCGACTTCGGATTGCGTGGTGAAGATTCCCGCCACTGCGGCTTCGTGCAAGACCGGCGTAACCCGCCATGCGGGCAGCGTCGCCGCCGTGCGCCAGCTGTCCGCCACCACCATCGGCTTCTCGATCGACCTTGAGGCGCCGGACGCGCTGACCTTCCTGTCCGGCCAGTATGTGAACGTTGAAATCCCCGGCACCGAACTGACGCGCTCCTATTCCTTCAGCTCCCAGCCCGGCGCACGCCAGGTTGAATTCGTGGTGCGCAATGTGCCGAACGGCCGCATGAGCAGCTACCTGTGCGGCGACGCGGCTCCCGGCCAGCCGATCGGATTCTCCGGCCCCTTTGGCTCCTTCTATCTGCGTCCCGTACAACGTCCCGTGCTGATGCTGGCTGGGGGCACCGGCATCGCACCTTTCCTCGCCATGCTGCAGGTGCTGGACGAACAGGGCTTCACACATCCCGTGCACATGGTGTTCGGCGTGACCAATGACGAAGATCTGGTGGCGCTGGAAGAGCTGGACCGCATCGCCGTCGCCAACCCGCAATTCAGCTACCGCACCTGCGTCGCCGCGCCCGCAAGCGCGCACGCGCGCAAGGGCTACGTCACGCAGCATGTCGACGACGAATGGCTGAACGGCGGCGATGTGGATGTCTATTTGTGCGGCCCAGTGCCGATGGTCGATGCGGTGCGCAAGTGGCTCGGCGAAATCGGCGTAACGCCTGCGAACTTCTATTTCGAGAAGTTCTCGGCCAGCAGCGGAGCGTGATGATGCTGAAACAACGATTCCATGGACAGAGCGTGATTGTCACCGGCGCCGCGCAAGGCATCGGCCGCGGCGTGGCACTGGCGATGGCGGCTGAAGGTGCGCGTCTGGTGCTGGCCGACCGCTCGGAGCTGGTGTACGAAGTTGCCGACGAGGTCCGGGCACTTGACGCACAAGTCGCCGTTGTCACCGCCGATCTCGAAACTTATGCCGGCGCGGCCGCCGTGGCCTCCGCCGCGCACGAAGGCTTCGGCGGCATCGACGTTCTGGTCAACAATGTTGGCGGCACAATCTGGGCCAAGCCCTACCAGGCTTACCAGCCGGAAGAGATCGAAGCCGAAATCCGCCGCTCGCTCTTCCCCACGCTGTGGTGCTGCCGCGCCGTACTGCCGGCAATGATTGAGCAGGGAGCTGGCTCCATCGTCAACATATCCTCCATCGCCACGCGCGGCATTTACCGCATTCCCTACTCCGCTGCAAAAGGCGGCGTGAACGCGTTGACGGCCGCACTGGCCTTTGAACACGCAGGCGACGGCATCCGCGTCAACGCCGTTGCTACCGGCGGCACGGAAGCGCCGCCGCGCAAAGTGCCACGCAATCCCAAGCCGCTCAGCGACCAGGAAAAAGTCTGGTATCAGGGCATTGTCGACCAGACCATCGCGTCCAGCCTGATGCACCGCTACGGCACGATCGACGAGCAAGTGGGCGCCATCCTGTTCCTCGCGTCGCCTGAAGCATCCTATATCACCGGCACGGTGTTGCCGGTCGGCGGAGGAGATCAGGGATGAAAACCGGCCTCACCCCAGCAGGCACCTGGTATCGCGTCGACGGCCAGTCCGACAAGCCTTGCCTGCTGTTCTCCAACTCCCTCGGCACCGACTTGCGCATGTGGGATTTGCAAACGGACGCTTTCGCCGAACGCTTTCAGGTCATCCGCTACGACACGCGCGGCCATGGCCGCTCCACCGCGCCACAGGGACCATACAGCCTGGCGCAACTGGGAGGCGATGTGATCGAGCTGCTGGACCATCTCGACGTGCAGCGCGTTCACTTCTGCGGCATCTCCATGGGCGGCGCCATCGGCCAGTGGCTGGGCGCGCATGCCGAAGACCGTATTGGCCGCCTGGCCATCGCCAACACCGCCGCGCGCATCGGCAGCGCCGATGGCTGGAAAACGCGCGCTGCCAATGTGCGGCTCTATGGCCTGGGTGGTATCGCATCCGGCGCACCGGAACGCTGGTTCACGCCTGCTTTCGCCGCACGCGAAGCCACCCTGGTCAGCGGCCTGGTAGACGCCATGGCCAGCGGCAGCGCAGAAGGCTACGCCGCCTGCTGCGATGCGCTGGCCGCCGCCGACCAGCGCGACGACGTGCGCCGCATCGCCCTGCCCACGCTGGTCATCGCAGGCGAAGCCGATCCTGTCACCACCGTGAATGACGCGCTCTTCCTGTACGAGCGCATTCCAGGCGCGCAGCTCTCGGTGCTGCCGGCATCGCACATCTCCAATATCGAAGCTGCATCCGCGTTCAATGACGCGCTGTCCAGCTTCCTGCAATAGAAAGCCAGACATGATCAACAAGACATTCGAATCGATGCGGCAAGCCGTCGCGGACATTCACGACGGCGCCACCGTCATGATCGGCGGCTTCGGCAACGCGGGCATGCCGTCCGCGTTGATCGACGCGCTGATTGACCAGGGCGCGCGCGAACTCACCATCGTCAACAACAACGCTGGCAATGGCGAAACCGGGCTAGCCGCGCTGCTGCGCGAACGCCGTGTGCGCAAGATCGTCTGCTCCTTCCCGCGCCAGGCTGACTCGCACCACTTCGACGCGCTCTACCGCGCGGGTGAAATCGAGCTGGAGCTGACACCGCAAGGCAATCTGGCCGAGCGTATCCGCGCCGCCGGCGCAGGCATCGGCGGCTTCTTCTCGCCGACCGGCTACGGCACGCCACTCGCGGAGGGCAAAGAGACACGCCTCATCAACGGCCGCCACTACGTGCTGGAATCGCCCATCCACGCCGACTTCGCGCTGATCAAGGCGCTGCGCGGCGACCGCTGGGGCAATCTGGTCTATCGCAAGACCGCCCGCAATTTCGGTCCCGTGATGGCGATGGCGGCCAAGGTCACGATCGCGCAGGTGAAGGACATCGTCGCACTGGGTGAACTCGATCCCGAAATTATCGTCACGCCCGGCATCTTCGTACAGCGCGTCGTCAAGGAGAGCAAACTGTGAACCGCTTCAGCCGCGAACAAATGGCCGCCCGCGTGGCGCAAGACATCCCGGAAGGCGCTTACGTCAACCTCGGCATCGGCCTGCCAACCAAAGTCGCCAACTACCTGCCCGCCAAGCGCGAGGTTTTCCTGCATAGCGAGAATGGCGTGCTGGGCATGGGTCCCGCACCCGCACCGGGCGAGGAAGACGATGACCTGATCAACGCGGGCAAGCAGCCCGTCACCCTGCTCACCGGCGGCGCCTACTTCCACCACGCCGATTCCTTCGCCATGATGCGCGGCGGCCATCTCGATATCTGCGTGCTGGGCGCGTTCCAGGTGTCTGCAACGGGCGACCTCGCGAACTGGCACACCGGTGCACCGGATGCGATCCCCGCTGTCGGCGGCGCCATGGACCTGGCGATCGGCGCCAAGCAGGTATTCGTGATGATGGAGCACCAGACCAAGGCCGGCGAAAGCAAGATCGTCCCGCACTGCACCTACCCGCTGACGGGCATCGGCTGCGTAAACCGCATCTATACCGATCTGGCTGTGCTGGACGTGGTACCCGGCGGCTTGCGCGTGATCGACATGGCGCAAGGCCTGAGCCGCGCGCAGTTGCAGGAAGTGACCAGCGTACCGCTGCTGTGGGAATAAGGAGAGAACATGAACGAAGCATTCATCTGCGACGCAGTCCGCACACCCATTGGCCGCTACGGCGGCGCACTGAAAGATGTGCGCGCCGACGATCTTGGCGCCATTCCGTTACGCGGCCTGCTGCGCCGTCATCCGAATCTGGACTGGGAAGCGGTGGACGATGTGATCTACGGCTGCGCCAATCAGGCCGGCGAAGATAATCGCAACGTGGCGCGCATGTCCTCGCTGCTGGCGGGCTTGCCGCAATCGGTGTCCGGCACGACCGTCAACCGCTTGTGCGGCTCCGGGATGGACGCTGTCGGCAGCGCAGCGCGCGCCATCGCCAGCGGCGAAGCCTCGCTCATGCTGGCAGGCGGCGTGGAATCCATGACCCGCGCGCCATTCGTGATGGGCAAGGCCGACAGCGCGTTCTCGCGCAACGCCAGTTTGCAGGACACGACCATGGGCTGGCGTTTCATCAATGCGCGGCTGAAAGAGCTGTATGGCGTCGACACCATGCCCGAAACAGCGGAAAACGTGGCCCAGGCTTACAACATCAGTCGCGAGGATCAGGACAAATTCGCGCTGGCCAGCCAGCGCAAAGCCGCAGCCGCCATCCAGCTCAATGTATTCGCACGCGAAATCGTACCTGTGCTGCTGCCAGCGAAGAAGGGCGACCCGGTCACCTTTGCGCGCGACGAGCATCCTCGCGAGACTACACTGGAAGTGCTGGCCGGACTGCGCGGCGTGGTGCGCGCCGGCGGCACCGTCACCGCCGGCAACGCATCCGGCATCAACGACGGTGCCTGCGCCTTGCTGCTGGCCAGCGGCGTGGCAGCAAGGCGCCATGGCCTGACGCCAATCGCGCGCATCGTTGGTGCGGCGACGGCAGGCGTGGAACCGCGTGTGATGGGTATCGGTCCCGTGCCTGCGGTGCGCAAGCTGATGGACAGGCTGAAGATGACCATCAGCCAGATGGACGTGCTGGAACTGAACGAAGCCTTCGCCGCGCAAGCCCTGGCGGTAGCGAGATCCTTCGGCCTGGACGACAGCGATCCGCGCATCAACCCAAACGGGGGCGCCATTGCGCTCGGCCACCCGCTCGGCATGAGCGGCGCACGGCTGCTGACGACAGCGGCTTACCAGCTGCGCGATACGGGCGGACGCTATGCACTGTGCACGATGTGCATCGGCGTGGGACAAGGTATTGCAGCCGTAATCGAGCGGGTGTGAGATGGAAATCCGCCATCTGCGCTATTTCCTGGCCGTGGCGGAAGAGAAAAACTTCACGCGGGCGGCGCAGCGGCTGTTCATCGCTCAGCCGCCCCTGAGCCGCCAGATCCAGCAGCTGGAGGAAGAACTTGGCGTTCCACTGTTCGAAAAGGGATCGCGCCCGCTACGGCTCACCGAAGCGGGCAAATTCTTTCAGGCGCACGCGCAGAGCATGCTGGAAAAGATGGCCGACATGAAAACCATGACCCAGCGCGTGGGCAAGGTCGGTGAGACGCTCTCGATCGGCTACGTCGCGTCCACGCTATACGGCTTGCTGCCGGAAATCGTGCGGCGCTTCCGCGAGCGCCACAAAGGCGTGCACATCACCTTCCACGAAATGACGACGATGGAACAGATGCGCGGCCTGAAGGATGGCAGCATCGACGTCGGCTTTGGCCGCGTGGTGCTGGAAGACCCGTTCATCCGCCGCATTCTGCTGCGCGAAGAACGGCTGATCGTCGCCCTGCCCATCGGCCATCCCTTGGCGGCGCCGGAAAGGCCGATCAGGTTGATCGAACTGCTACCCGAAAACCTGATCGTCTACCCGCAGTCGCCTCGCCCCAGCTTCGCCGATCAGGTGCTGGCGGCCTTCAGCGCGCGCTCGCTGCGTCCGGAGCACGTGATGGAAGTGCGCGAACTGCACATTGCCATCGGCATGGTGGCTGCAGGCCAGGGCGTCTCCATCGTACCGGACAGCCTGCAAGGCATGCGGCGCAGCGACGTGCTGTATCGGGAAATCGAAGACATGCACGCCGTTTCACCCATCCTCTTCAATATGCGCCTGATGGACCGCTCCGAAGAACTGCGCAACATTCTGCAAACGATTTACGACATCTACGACGCACGCGGCATCGCGCACGTGAAGGAGGAACTCTAGTTCTTCAGTTGGCCGGAGCGGCGCAGGCTGGTACGCGACAGCGCAGCCCAATCCTTATGGCCATCGCCGTGGGCGAGGCTCTCGATATGGGTATCGCGCAGCACACTGGCCAGCGGCAGCGGAACGTTGACCTGCTCCGCGGCTTCCAGCGCGAGCCGTACGTCCTTCAGGCCCAGGGACAGTTTAAATCCTGCCGGTTCGAATCGCTCCTGTGCGATCGCGCCACCGTAGCCCTGATAGACCGGCGCCGCAAAGACGGTCGACGTGGCCAATTCCAGGAAACCGGTCTTGTCCACGCCATGGCCCTGCACCAGCGCCGCCGCTTCACTCATCGTGCCAATAGCGCTGGCGATCATGAAGTTTACTGCCAGCTTGGCCGCATTGGCCTGCTCCGGGCGATCGCCAAAGGGCCAGGTTTTCTGGCCGAGCACATCGAACAGCGGCTGCACCTTGTCCAGTGCCGCAGCATCGCCAGCGGCCATGATATTCAGCTTTCCGGCTTCAGCCACATTCACCCGGCCCAGCACCGGCGCCGCGATATAGCCAATGCCATGCTGGCGATGCAGCTCGGCCAGTTCTACCGCCAGGTTCACCGACACAGTCGCCATATTCACGTGAATCGCGCCTGGTTTGAGTTTCAACAGCGCCTGCGACCCGACCACCGCGGCGCGCGTGGCGTCGTCGTCAGCCAGCATGGAAATCAGCACATCGGCATCTGCCGCTGCGTCGGCAGGACTCGCCGCGGCCGTGGCGCCAAGGGCCGCCAACCGCGCGCGCGGTTCAGGCGAGCGATTCCAGGCGTGGACAGAGTGACCGGCCTTCAACAAATTAGCGGCCATGGGAAAACCCATGGTGCCGAGACCAAGAAAAGCGATTTTCATATTCGATACCTTAAAGGTTGTGGATCACGACTACATCAGTATTAGACGGCGTAACAGCCCTTTCGTAGTATGGATTTACATCACAACAATTCCACAAAAGGAGACACCGATGTATTCCCATGCTACCGCTGTTGCGGATTCTCCGCACACGACGCTCAATGTGCAGGCTCTGATTGACGAGAGCCGCATGTCGCCGTTTCAGTACGCAGTCCTCTTCCTCTGCTTCACCGTGCTCGCGCTGGACGGTTTCGACACAGCCGCTATCGGCTATGTCGCACCCGCGCTGGTGGCCAAATGGGGCGTCGCCCGCTCCGCACTGGCGCCGGTTCTGAGCGCCGCCCTGTTCGGCCTCGCATTTGGCGCGATGGCCGCCGGCCCGGGCGCCGACCGCTTCGGCCGCAAACCGGTGATCCTGGTTTCCACGCTGGGATTCGCCATCTTCAGCGCGCTCACCGCCTACGCCGGCTCCATCCAGACCATGGCCGTGCTGCGCTTCCTTACCGGACTTGGCCTCGGCGCGGCAATGCCGAATGCGGTCACCCTGATGGCGGAACTGGCTCCCGCGCGGCGCCGCTCCTTCATCGTGAACTCGGTGTATGTCGGCTTTCCGCTCGGTGCGGCGCTGGGCGGCTTCGTTGCGGCGGGCATCATTCCCAAATACGGCTGGGAGAGCGTGTTCCTGCTGGGTGGCRCATTGCCCCTGCTCTTCCTGCCGGTGATGGCCAAACTGCTGCCGGAATCCGTCGCCTACATGGTGGTGCGCCAGTACCCCGCATCGGCGGTGGCGGCGGTCCTGGCACGGATCTGCGGCAAAGACCTCGGCCACGTCACGCGCTTCGTGGCCGGCGACGGCGGCAAAGCGCCCGCAGCGAAAGGCTCGCTGGCGCAAGTGCTGTCCGGCCGCTATCTGCTGCCATCGGTCACGCTGTGGACCACTTACTTCATGGGGCTGCTGATCTTCTATCTCCTGACCAGCTGGATGCCGCTGATGATGAAAGACGCCGGCTTCTCCATCGAAAAGGCAGCGTTGCTCTCTGCCCTGTTCCCGCTCGGCGGCGGTATCGGCACGCTGGCCGGCGGCTTGCTGATGGACCGCTTCAATCCATCCCGCGTGCTGGCCTTCACCTATCTCGCTGCCGCAGTGCTGCTGGTCGCAGTCGGGCAAAGTCTGAGTGGCGGGAACGTCGCAGCCTTCGCCGTGCTGGTTTTCGCCGCCGGCACCATGGTCACCGGCGCGCAAGCTTCACTGCCGGCGCTGGCGGCGCCGCTCTATCCGACCCAGGCCCGCGCCACCGGCATCGCCTGGATGCTTGGCGTAGGACGCTTCGGCGGCATTCTCGGCGCCATGATCGGTGGCGTACTGCTTGGCATGCAGCTTCCCTTCAGCGTGATTCTCGCCCTGCTGGCCGCACCCGCACTCATCGCCATGACCGCACTGGCCATCCTGGCCAAGCGCACCAGGAACTAATCAAGGAGACAAAATGAAGTACGCACTCTGCGGCGCAGCAGCGCTGCTGGGCGGTATCGCCACGTCCACGGCATCCGCGCAGAACGTTACCGTGTACGGCCTGTTCGACGCCGCCGTCGCTCACGTCACCAATGTCAACGCCGCCGGCGATTCGATCACCAAGATGCCGTCGCTGACCGGCTCCCTGCCCTCGCGCATCGGCTTCCGCGGCACGGAAGATCTGGGCGACGGCCTGCAAGCCGTGTTCACGCTGGAGAACGGCTTCGCACCGGACGCCGGCACCCTGGGCCAGGGCGGCCGTCTGTTCGGGCGGCAGGCCTCGATTGGCCTGAAAAGCAAATACGGCACGCTGACGCTGGGCCGCCAGATCAATATGACGTACCTCGCCACCCAAAAGTCGGACGTGCTGGGTCCAAACCTGTTCTCAATCAGCAGCATCGACCTATATCTGCCGAATGCGCGCAGCGACAATGCCATTGGCTACCTGGGCCAGTTCAACGGCTTTACCGCCGGCGCCACCTATAGTTTTGGCCGCGATGTATCAGCGGCTGGCGGACCTTCCGCCACCGGCTGTGCGGGTGAAGTGGCGGGCAATCCACGTGCCTGCCGCCAGGTCACGGCGCTGCTGGGCTATGAACAAAGCCGTTTTGGCGTGACCACCTCCTACGACATCCTGTACGGTGGTCCCGGTGCGGCGGGCGGCCTCACGAGCAGTACAAACAGCGACCGCCGTATCACGCTGAACGGCTGGGCAATGGCGGGGGAGGCGAAGATTGGTGGCGGCGTGGTGGCGCGCCGCACGGCAGCTGCAACCGCGTTGACGGAATCGAATCTCTACTACCTCGGCGTCAGCTACCCGATCATGCCGCAGCTCGTGCTGGATGCGCAGCTGGCTTACCGGAATGCGAAGCATAGCGACGACGATGTAAAGATGGCCGTTGCGCGGGTGATGTATTACCTGTCCAAGCGTACGGCCACTTACGTCGGCATCGGCCACCTGAAAAACGAAGGCGCCTCCGCGGTCGCACTGGATGCAGGCGGCACGGCAGGCGCAGGGAAGACGCAGAACGGCGTGATGGCCGGTCTGCGCCACCTCTTCTAGTAGCGGTCGCCGAAAGCGAAGATCGGTTTGCGGTTACACCACTGGCCGTTGGTGAAGTCAGGGAAGTCCAGCGTTGCGAAATTCTGGGCGACCGACTGTTCGGACAGCGGCGTGATCGCGCTCCACGTTACCGCATCGTAGATATCGATCGGCATTGGCGCCTGCGCCTTCAGCGCTTCAACGAAGGCATGAATGACGAAGAAGTCCATGCCGCCGTGACCGGCGCCGGCAGCCTGCTCGCCGTACTTGCGCCACAGTGGGTGCTCGTACTTGTCCTGCCAGGCCTGGAAATCGTCCCACTGGTGCGGCTTGGTCTGGCCCTCGACGTGGATGGAATGGTTCACGTCCATCCACAGGCCATTCGTACCCTGCACGCGGAAGCCCAGCGAGTATGGGCGCGGCAGCGATGTATCGTGCTGCAGCAGGATGGTTTCGCCGTTTTCCGTGGACAGCGTGGTGGTCACGATATCGCCCAGGCTGAACTTCACTTGCGCGTTCGGGTGATCCCGGCCGCCCTGTTTGACGACGTAATCGTGCAGGCCGCGCGCCTTGGTGGCGAAGCTGTTGATGCGCGTGAAGCGGTTGCCGCGGTTGATGTTGGTGTACATCGCGCAAGGCCCGATGCCATGGCTCGGATACAGTTCGCCATTGCGCTTCACCGAGTGCTCGGTGCGCCAGTGCGCTTCGGAGAAGCCTTTCGCACCGAATTCCACGCCGCCGCCATAAGGTTTGGCCGGGTCGCCGCTATTGAACTTCACCGCACGCAGATCATGCTGGTAACCGCCCTGCAGGTGCACCAGCTCACCGAACACGCCGGCGCGCACCATTTGCAGTACCGACATCACATCGCGGCGGAAGCACACATTTTCCAGCAGCATATAGGGTGTATTGGTCTTCAGCTGGGTGTTCAGCACATCCCAGTGATCCTGCAGCGTGATGCCCGCCACGACTTCACAGCCAACCGGCACTTTGGCCTGCATGGCGGCGATCGCCATTGGGGCATGCCACTCCCACGGCGTGGCAATGATCACACCGTCCAATGCCTTCGAATCCAGCATGCGCTTATAGGCTTGCGGATCACGGTCGTCACCAAAAGTACGCGGACGCGGCTTACCTGCTTTCTCAGCCTGCGCCAGCGCACGGCCCAGCATGACCGGATCGATATCGCACAGCGCCACCACTTCCACGTCGTCGCGGCGCAGCAGCTCTTTCAGCAGCACCTGGCCGCGCATGCCGGTGCCGATCATGCCGATGCGCAGGCGCTCGCGGCCCGCCGCGGCAAAGGCGCGCGGCAGCATCAGGCCGCCCGCCAGCGCGGCGCCGGCGGTGAGGAAGTTTCGTCGATTGAATTG